>NZ_JACVBS010000019.1:0-111502 GCF_014852545.1 Variovorax sp. VRV01 | reverse complement strand
GGATGGCATAGGCCTCGCTGCGGCTGGCCGTCTGCAGCAGCGCCGAGGGCACGCGCCGCCCCTCGCGCCGCGCGAGGCACAGCGCGTGCGCGGCGCTGGCCGGCGCAAGGCCGCCGGCCGCCGCGCTCACAGGGCGGGAAAGCGCTGCCACGGATGGGCGCGTTCGAATTGGCGGGCCAGCGCCAGCAGCGCGTCGTCGCCGCCTTCGCGCGCGACCAGCTGCAGCCCCACCGGCAGGCCCTCGGCAAAGCCGCAGGGCAGCGCGATCGCGGGCAGGCCCACGGCATTGACGAAGCCCGCGAACACCGCATGGCCGCGCGGACCGACCTCGTGGCCGTCGATGCGCGGCGGATGCGTGTCGGCCGCGGGCCAGGGCAGCGCCGCGGTCGCGGGGGTCAGCAGGAAGTCGTGCTGTTCGAACAGGCCTGCGAGTTCGCCGCGCAGGCGCTCGGCCTCGAACAGCAGTTCGAACAGCTCGCGCGCGGAGGCGGCGCGGCCGGTCCCGGTGTTGGCCTGCATTGCGGGGCCGAACAGCGCGGGATCGAAGGGCCGCGGCCAGAGTTCTTGCGGATGGTCCACCAGCCAGGCCAGCCCCACCTGCGCGAGCAGCGGCCAGCGCTGGTTCACCGCCTCGGCCAGCTCGAAGCGCGGCAGCGTCGTGACATGATGGCCGAGCGCGGCCAGGTTCTCGGCGGCGGCATCCACCAGCCGCGCGATGTGCGGGTCCACCGGGTGGTCCGCGAAGCGGGGCAGGTAGAGGATGCGCGCGGGCTTGGCTTCATGCGGTGCATCGGCCGCGGCGCGCGGCGCGATCGCCCGCATGACCGTGGCCACGTCGTCCACGCAGCGCGCCATCGGCCCCACCACCTCGAAGTCCAGGAAGATCGGCGGCAGCCCGCCGCCGCGCCGCACGCGGCCGCGCGAGGGCTTGAGCCCGACGAGGTTGGTGTGCGAGGCGGGCCGGCGGATGGAGCCGCCGCCGTCGGTGCCCAGCGCGATCGGGCAGCCGCCCGCCGCCACCAGCGCCACCGCGCCGCCCGAGGAGCCGCCGGGCGTGAGCGCCGGGTTCCACGGATTGCCGGTGGGCCCGAAGACCGGGTTGCCGGTGTAGCCCTGCATCGTGAACTCGGGCACGTTGGTCTTGCCGAAGATCACCGCGCCGGCTTCGCGCAGCCGCGCCACCGGCAGTTCGTCGCGCTCGGCGACCAAGCCGGCCAGCGCGCGGCTGCCCCAGTGCGTGGGCAGGCCGCGCACCTGCAGGTTGTCCTTGATGGTGGCCGGCACGCCATCGAGCGCGCCGAGCGCGTTGCCCGAGCGCCAGCGCGCGGTGCTTTGCGCGGCGGCCTCGGCCGCGCCTTCGGCATCGAGCACGACCAGCGCGTTGAGCCGCGGGTTCACCTCGGCCGTGCGCGCCAGGCAGGCCGCGAGCGCCTGTTCCGGCGTGAAGGCGCCGGCGCCAAAGCCGTCGGCGAGCTGGGCTGCCGTGAGTTGCCAGAGTGCTTTCATCGTGGCTTACCGCAGGCCCACCACCGGCGCGACGACCTGCTTCCAGGTGGCCGAGCACTTGTCGTAGGACTTGTCGCAAACCTCGGCCCACAGCGGCAGAGAGACCGCGCCGACCGCGTCGTGCACCAGCTTCTGGTCGGCCGGCTTCACCGGCACTTCCTTCATGGTGTAGCGCTTGCCGAGCTTGCACGGCTCGCGCCCCACGTTGCAGCGCGAGGCGTCGTCCCACAGCTCGCGCGAATAGGCCCAGGTGTCGGCCTCCAGCTGCTGGAAGGCGGCCGTCATCCTGGCTTGCTGCCCGGGCGGCAGCGCGTTCCACTTCTTCAGGTTGATGGCATAGGCGACGAAGTGGGTCTGGAAGCCGATCGGCATGACGTGCGTGGTCACGTCGGGCCAGCCGGCCGAGTTGGCGGAGCTCGGCCCGGTGATCGCGCAGTCGACCACGCCGCGTTCCAGCGCCTGCTGCGTCTCGGTGAATGCAAGGGCCACCGGAATGCCGTCGAGCCGCTCGATGAAGCGTGCGAGCGACTGGTCGCTCACGCGCACCTTCTTGCCCTTGAGATCGGCAAGGCCTGCAATCGGGGTCTTGCAGAACATGATCTGCGGGCCGAACGGATAGGTGCCCAGCAGCTTGGCGCCGTGGCGTTCCTGCAGCCGTGTGTCGAGCGGCGCGCGGTAGGCATCGACCACCTTGCGCGCGGTGTCGTAGTCGGTCGACAGGCCGACGATGTCGGGGCCGAGCAGGAACGGGTCGTCGCGCGAGACCTGCGCGAGGCGCAGCGCCACGATGTCGAACAGCCCCGACTTCACCACGCGCAGGCCGTCGGCGTCCTTCATGCCGAGCACGTCGAGCGGCTTGTACTCGGCATCGATCGGCAGCCCGGTGTTCTTCGCGAAGTTCTCGAAGAAGGGCTGCTCCCTGTTCTGCTGGATCAGGCCTCCGGACACCAGGCTGCCCGCCACGCGCAGCCGCGCGTTCTCGGCCAGCGCGGGCAGCGCCTGGGCGAGGGCGGCCGCGGCAACGAGGGCGAGCTTGAGTTTCTTCATGGCTTCTGCTTGTGGAAGGTTGAGGGACCGCAGACGAAGCGGCTCACATGTGGCCCGGCAGCCAGGTCACCAGCTGCGGCACGGCCAGCAGCAGCAGGGTGAACAGGATCATGATCAGCGCATAGGGCAGCGCGCCGTAGATCGCGTCCTCGATGCCGCCCTTGTCAGGCCGGATGCCGTGCACCACGAACAGGTTCATGCCCACCGGCGGCGTGATGAGCCCGAGCTCGCACATCAGCACGATGAAGATGCCGAACCAGATCGGATCGACCCCCAGTGCAGTGGCGATCGGATAGGTAATGGGAATGGTGGCCACCTGCATCGACAGCACGTCCATGAACATGCCGAGCACCAGGTAGAACAGCATCAGCGCGAGGATCAGCCCCGTGGCCGACAGGCCCAGGCCCGAGACCCACTTGGTCATGGCCTCGGCCACGCCGGTGAGGCTCACCGTCAGGTTCAGCACGAAGGCCGCCACCACGATCAGCAGGATCATGCCGCTCACGCGCGCGGTCGAGACGAAGCAGTTGCGCATCAGCTCCCAGCTCAGCTTGCCCGAGTGCAGCACGAAGCCCAGCGCCGCGATCACGCCCAGCGCGGCGCTTTCGGCCGCGGTCGCAATGCCGAAGTAGAGGCTGCCCATCACGATGCCGAACACCACCGCCGGCGGCACCAGGTGCACCAGCGCGCGGATGCGTTCATCGAGCGGCACCTTGGGCTCACGCATCGCATTGCCGCTTGCCAGGCTGGAGACCGCGATCCAGAGCATGAAGAAGCCGGTCAAGAGCAGGCCCGGGATGATGCCGGCGATGAACAGCTTGCCGATCGAGTTGTTGGTGAGGGAGCCGTACACGATCATGTTCACGCTGGGCGGAATCAGGATGCCCAGCGTGCCGCCGGCGGCCAGGCTGCCGAGCGAGGCGCGCATCGAGTAGCCGCGCCGGTGCAGCGAAGGCAGCGCCACCGTGCCCACCGTGGCGGCGGTGGCCACCGACGAGCCCGAGGTGGCCGCGAACAGCGCGCAGCTGCCGATGTTGGTGTGCAGCAGCCCGCCGGGCAGGCGGCCGAGCCAGGCCGACAGCGCGATGTACATGCGGTCGGCGATGCCCGAGCGCAGCAGCAGTTCGCCGAGCAGCACGAACAGCGGCACCGAGGTCAGCAGGTTCTCGTTCTGCACGCCCCAGACCACGGGCGCGATCGAGTCCATGAAGGGCGTGCCGTAGGCCGCGATGCCGCCGACGATGCCCACCAGCGCCATCGACACGGCAATCGGCATGCCGACCAGCATCATGCCGAGCATCGCGAAGAACGCGAGTCCTATGACGAGCAGGTTCATGGCTTGCCTCCTTCGCCCGGCTGCGGCGCCTGGCGCACCGCGAGGTCGTCGAGCTCTTCCTTGAGTTCTTCCTTGGCGCTCTTGGGATGGAAGTCGGTATTCAGCGCCGCGATGTCGCCGCGAAGCAGCAGCCGGGTGGCGCGCAGCGCGAGCCCGCAGGCCACCAGCGCGAAGATCACCAGCCCCGCATACCAGACGCCCTGCGGAATGATCAGCGGCGTGGCCCACGGCGTCTGCGCGGTGCTGCGGTAGACCATGGTGTCGCCGATCACCTTGAACGCCACCCAGCCGATGAAGACCGCGAGCGCGGCCAGCGACACTGCCGAGATCCAGTTCAGCAGCGCCTGCACGCGGACCGGAAACTTCTCGTGGAACACGTCGACGCGGATGTGGTTGCGGCCTATCAGCGCGAGGCTGAAGGCAATGGTCGAGCCCACCGCAAGCGCATAGCCGCCGAGCTCGTCCGCGCCCTGCAGCGAGATGTTGAACATCTTGCGCGCGGCGGTTTCGATGGTCACGATCACCGACAGGCCGAGGAAGATCGCGCCGAAGAGGGTGGCCAGCACCGTCTCCACGCGCGTCTTGAAGTCGGCGCGCCGCGGCGCGGCCGGCGCTCCCTGCGCTCCTGCAGGCGAGGCGGCGGTGGACTGCGGCCGCTCGCTCATGGCCGCGCTGCTCACTTGAGCCCCAGCACCGGCGCCACCGTTGCCTGCCAGCCCTTGGAACAGCCCGGGTTCGACTTGTCGCAGACCTCGGCCCACACCGGCAGCGACACCTTGCCGACCGCGCCGCGCACCAGCTCGAGGTCGGCCGGCGTGACCGGCACGTCGACCAGCTTGAACTTCTTGCCGGTGGTGCACGGGTCCTTGCCGGCATTGCAGTTGAGCGCATCGCGGAACAGCTCTTCGGAGTACTTCCACACCTCTTCGGTCAGGCCGTCGAAGGCCGCCTTGAGCTTGGCCTGCTGCTCGGGCTTGAGCGCGTTCCACGACTTCATCGTCATGCCGTAGCCGTTGAGCGCCATCTGGAAGCCGATGGCCAGCTGGTGGGTCGTGACTTCGGGCCAGCCGGCCGAGTTGGCCGAGCTCGGCCCGGTGATGGCGCAGTCGACCACGCCGAGCGACAGCGACTGGTGCGTGTCGGCGAACGACACCGGCACCGGCGTGCCACCCACCATTTCGATGAACTTGGCCAGGTTCTGGTCGTACACGCGCACCTTCATGCCCTTGATGTCGGCCAGCGAGGCAATCGGCTTCTTGCAGAACAGGATCTGCGGGCCGAAGGGCCACACGCCGAGCAGCTTCACGTTGAACTGCTGCTGCAGCCGCGCATCGACCGTGTCGAAGTAGGCCTTGGCCACCTTGCGGCCGGTGGCGTAGTCAGGCGCGGCGCCGACCAGGTCGAGGCCCAGGATCGTCGGCTCGTCGCGCGAGTTCTGCGACACGCGCAGCGAGACGATGTCGAACAGGCCCGCCTTCATCACGCGCAGCTGCTCGGTGTCCTTGATGCCGAGCGTGTCGATGGGCTTGTAGTCCACATCGATCGGCAGGCCGGTGCGGGCGGCAAAGTTCTCGAAGAAGGGCTGTTCCTTGTTCTTCTGGATCAGCCCGGTGGCCAGCGGCTGGCCGATGGCCTTCAGCTTGATCCGGTCCTGCGCCTGGGCGGCGGGAAGGGCGAGCAGCGTGGCCAGCGCGAGCACGAAGGTTGCGGCGAACAGTTTTGAAAAGGGCTTGGCAAGAGGGCGCATCGGCATGATTTCTCCTGGGAGGGCAAAGGTGGGCGGATTGGCAAGGCGGCAATGGAGAAGGCCATTGAACCGCGCCGCAAGGCACGCGCGCGGAGTTTTCCGCGCACCGGGAACCGCAGAAAAAATCTTTGCGGATCAAGCACTTGGCGCCGCACGCCGGTGGAAGACGCGGGCTGGCGGCTACTTCAGGCGCCCGCCGTAGGCCGCGGTGATCTCGTCGGCGGCGCTGCGCACCGTGGCACCGAGCTGCGCGAAGTCGGCCGCCTTGATGCGCTGCGTCGGCCCCACCAGCGAGATCGCGCCGAAAGGCTGGCCATGCTCGTCGCGGATGGCGGCGGCAATGCAGCGCAGGCCCACGGCGTTCTGCTCGTCGTCCACCGCATAGCCCGCGCGGCGCACCTCGCCCAGGGTTTCATGCAGCCGCGACGCACGCGCAATGGTGTTGGGCGTGAGCTTGGGCAGGCCGTAGGTGCGCAGGTACTGCAGCACGTCGTCCTCGGCCATGGCGGCCAGGATGGCCTGCCCCATGGCGGTGCCGTGCAACGGTGCGCGAAAGCCCGGCTTGCCGATGGCGCGCATCAGCTCGCGGCTTTCCACCTGCGTGACGAACACGATGTCGCCCAGGTCGGCAATGCCCAGGTTGATGCTTTCGCCCGAGCTGTCGCGCAGCCGCCGCATCACCGGCAGCGCCAGGTGCGCGATGCGGCGCCGGCGCCCGAAGGCCGCGCCCACCGAGAAGCAGCGCACGCCCACATACCAGAGGCTGGTTTCGCGGTCGAACTGGACGAACTGGCGCTGCTCCAGCGTTGTGAGCAGGCGGTGCGCAGTGGACGACGACAGGCCGCTGCGCGCCGCGATGTCGACCAGGCGGTAGCCCTCGTCGTCGTCGGCCAGCAGTTCGAGCAGCTGCATGGCCCGCGTGAGCGATTGCACGGTGCCGTCGCCGTCGCGGTCGATGCGCATGACCTTGCCGGCGGCCTTGGAGGAAGAGGAGGAGCGGGGGGAGCTGCTGTCCGTCATGTCCAAATCCTTGCAAGTTGCACGCCACCCCCGTCGCCGGCCCGGCCGCAGCCGCTCAGCGCCGGTGCGTCCGGCTATCTTTGTCGACAAAAGTACTGAATATTGTCGACATCATCCTCGTCAATCAAGCGCCCGGGGGCAGTGATTACGCGGATGCCCCGGCCCTTGCGGCAGCTACAGCCACTTGCCGCTGCCCGTCGGCATCTGGATGGTGGTGGCGGGGTCGCCGCTGTTCACCAGCGAATCGATCGCAATGCTCAGCAGCGAGATGAAGATGCTCGCGAAGAACGCGGTCCAGAAGCCCGAGAGCCTGAACCCGCGCACCAGCGCGGCCACCAGCATGATCATCAGCGCATTGATCACCAGCAGGAAGAGGCCGAGGGTCAACAGCGTCAGCGGCAGCGTGAGCACGATCAGGAGCGGCTTGACGACGGCATTGGCCAGGCCCAGCAGCAGGGCCGAGATCACGAGCGCGGACGTGCTCTCGAACTTGATGCCGCGAAAGATCAGGCTGGCCACCCACAGCGACAGCGCGGTGATGGCCCAGTGCACGAGAAAGGGGGCGATGTTGTTCAGCATGGTGTGAGGGGCGCAAGGTGGTGCGCGATGGTGCGGACCATCATATCGGCACTGTCTCAGGCGGCGCTGCGCTGCGCCTCGGCCAGCAGCCAGTCGCTGAAGAACTTCAAGAGCGGCCGCTGGTCGGCGCGCTCGGGCGTCACGAGGTAGTAGTTGCGCTCGCCCGACAGCGGCCGTGCGCAGGCCACCACCAGTTCGCCGCGCGCGAGTTCGTCGGCCACCAGCATCGTGGGCATCAGCGCCACGCCCAGGCCGTGCGAGGCGGCCGCGGCCAGGATGGAGAACAGCTCGTAGCGCGGCCCGCCGCGCGCATTGGGCGCGTCGATCTGCTGCGCGTCGAACCACTGGCGCCAGCCGTCGGGCCGCGTGCTTTGCTGCAGCAGCGGCATCTGCGCGATGGCCGCGGGCGCCACAGCCTTGCCGCGCGGCAACAGCGAGGGGCTGCATACCGGCACCACGTCCTCGTGCATCAGCATCAGGGCGCGCGTGCCGGCCCAGTTCTCGACCTGCGCGGGCGTGCCGGCGTACAGCGCGGCGTCGAACTCCGCGTCGGCAAAGAGAAAGGGCCGGGTGCGCGTCTCGATGTGCACCACCACGTCGGGCTGCAGCGCCGCGAAGCCCTTGAGCCGCGGCATCAGCCAGCGCGTGGCAAAGGTGGGCACGGCCGCCAATGAGAGCGAGCCGCCTTCGCCCTGGTGCGCCATGGCGTCGAGCGTGTCGCGCTCCATGGCCTCGAGCCGCTTGGTGATCTGGCGCGCATAGGCCGCGCCGCTGGCGGTGAGCGCCACGCCGTGGCGGGTGCGGCGGAACAGCGCCACGCCCAGGAAGGCTTCGAGCGTGCCGATCTGGCGCGACACCGCGCTCTGCGTGAGCGCGAGTTCCTGCGCGGCGCGCGTGTAGCTCTCGTGGCGCGCGGCCGCGTCGAAGCACACCAGGGTCTGCAGGGGCGGGATCTTGCGGCGCATGTATGCCAGTAGTGTATGACTGGACGGACGCCGTCGCCAATGGAAACGTCTTGCCGCATGGGTGCCAGATGTGCGAAAGACGCATATCTGGGTGAGGATTCATCGTTTGCGCCCAACCCCCCGCATGGCTAGGATCGGTCCATTCCCCCTCTTTTTTTCTCTTCCGGAGACAAGCACATGGCCGCCAAAGCGCAATTCCACTGGGACGACCCCCTTCTTCTCGACCAGCAGCTGACCGACGAAGAACGCATGATCCGCGACGCGGCCAATGCCTACTGCCAGGAGCGCCTCGCGCCCCGCGTCATCGAGGGCTTCCGCAGCGGCGAGACCGACCCCGCCATCTTTCGCGAAATGGGCGCGCTCGGCCTGCTGGGCCCGACGATTCCCGAGCAGTACGGCGGCCCCGGCCTCAACTACGTGGCTTACGGACTGATCGCGCGCGAAGTCGAGCGCGTCGATTCGGGCTACCGCTCGATGGCCAGCGTGCAGAGCTCGCTGGTGATGGTGCCGATCTTCGAATTCGGCACCGAGGCGCAGAAGCAGAAATTCCTGCCCAAGCTCGCCACCGGCGAATGGATCGGCTGCTTCGGCCTGACCGAACCCGACCACGGCTCCGACCCCGGCAGCATGGTGACGCGCGCCAAGAAAGTGCCGGGCGGCTATTCGCTTTCCGGCGCCAAGATGTGGATCAGCAACTCGCCGATCGCCGATGTGTTCGTGGTCTGGGCCAAGGAAGTCAGCGAAAGCGGCACGGTCGGCCCGATCCGCGGCTTCGTGCTCGAGAAGGGCATGAAGGGCCTCTCGGCCCCCGCGATCCACGGCAAGGTCGGCCTGCGCGCCAGCATCACCGGCGAGATCGTGATGGACAACGTGTTCTGCCCCGAGGAAAACGCCTTCCCCGAAGTGCAGGGCCTGAAAGGCCCCTTCACCTGCCTCAACAGCGCGCGCTACGGCATCTCCTGGGGCGCGCTCGGCGCCGCCGAAGACTGCTGGCACCGCGCCCGCCAGTACACGCTGGACCGCAAGCAGTTCGGCCGCCCGCTCGCCGCCAACCAGCTGATCCAGAAGAAGCTGGCCGACATGCAGACCGAGATCACGCTGGGCCTGCAGGGCAGCCTGCGCCTGGGCCGCATGAAGGACGAAGGCACGGCCTCGGTCGAGATCACCTCGATCATGAAGCGCAACAACTGCGGCAAGGCCCTCGACATCGCCCGCCTGGCGCGCGACATGATGGGTGGCAACGGCATCAGCGACGAGTTCGGCGTGGCGCGCCACCTCGTGAACCTCGAGGTGGTCAACACCTACGAAGGCACGCACGACATCCACGCGCTCATTTTGGGCCGCGCCATCACCGGCATCGCCGCCTTCGCCAACTGAAGGAACGCATGACCGCCAAGCCCGCAGCACTCGACGGCATCAAGGTCCTCGATCTGTCCCGCGTGCTCGCGGGCCCGTGGTGCACGCAGATCCTCGCGGACCTGGGCGCCGACGTCATCAAGATCGAACGCCCCGGCGTCGGCGACGACACGCGCACCTGGGGCCCGCCCTTCATCAAGGACGCGGACGGCAACGACACCGACCAGGCCAGCTACTTCACGGCCTGCAACCGCAACAAGCGCTCGGTCACGGTCGACATGGCCACGCCCGAGGGGCAGGCGCTCCTGAAGCAGATGGCGGCGCAGGCCGACATCGTGGTGGAGAACTTCAAGACCGGTGGGCTCAGGCAGTACGGCCTCGACCACCAGAGCCTGCGCGCGGCCAACCCGCGCCTCATCTACTGCAGCGTGACCGGCTTCGGCCACGACGGCCCCTACGCCGAGCGCGCGGGCTACGACCTGATGATCCAGGCCATGACCGGCATGATGAGCATCACCGGCCGGCCCGACGGCGAGCCCGGCGGCGGCCCGCTGCGCGTGGGCGTGGCGCTGACCGACCTGTTCACCGGCGTCTACGCGAGCACCGCCATCCTCGCGGCGCTGCAGGTGCGCGACCGCACGGGCGAAGGCCAGCACATCGACATGGCGCTGCTCGACGTGGGCATGGCCATCCTCGCCAACCAGGCGAGCGCTTTTCTCAATACCGGCAAGGCACCGCAGCGCCAGGGCAACACACACCCGAGCCTCGCGCCCTACCAGGACTTTCCGACGCAGGACGGCTCGATGCTGCTGGCCATCGGCAACAACGGCCAGTTCGCGCGCTTCTGCGAAGCGGCCGGCCATGCGGAATGGGCCACCGACGCGCGCTTTGCGAGCAACACGCTGCGTGTGAAGCACCGCGGCGTGCTGATTCCGATGATGGAAGAGCTCACGCGTACCCGCAGCACTGCCGACTGGGTCGCGCTGCTCGAAGACAAGGCCGTGCCCTGCGGCCCGATCAACGACATCGCGCAGGCCTTCGACGATGCGCAGGTCAAGTCGCGCGGCCTGGCCGTCACGCTGCCGCGCGATGCGGGCGACGGCATCGCCAGCATCACCGGCGTGGCGAGCCCGCTGCGCCTCACGGCCACGCCGCCCGTGCTGCGCCACGCGCCGCCGGCGCTCGGGCAGCACACGCGCGAGGTGCTGGCCGAATTCGGCATCGATGCCGCGCGCTTCGACGCGCTGCGCGCGGCCGGCGTGGTCTGAACCCCATGTAGAAAGGACGCACGCCATGGCCAACCCGACGCACAGCCCGCCGTTCTCGGTCCTGCGCATCGACCATGTCGTGCTGCGCGTGAAGGACATCGAGCGGTCGATTGCCTTCTACCGCGACGTGCTGGGCTGCCAGGTCGAGAAGCGCCGCGACGACCTGGGGCTGGTACACCTGCGGGCCGGTTCGAGCCTCATCGACCTCGTCTCGCACGACGGCCCGCTCGGCCGGCAGGGTGGTGCGCTCGCGGGCAAGGAAGGCCGCAACGTCGACCACCTCTGCCTGCGCATCGAGCCCTTCGACGAGGCCGCCATCCGCGCGCTGATGGCCCGGCACGACGTGCCGGTGCATGGCGAGGTGCAGAACAACTTCGGCGCCGAGGGCAACGGGCCTTCGATCTACATCGCCGACCCCGACGGCAACGGCGTCGAGCTGAAAGGGCCGGCAGGCGGCAGCTTCTAGCCGGCGCGCCCGATGGTCGCCACGGCGAACACCGCCACGCCGAGCGCGAGGTTCACCGTCACCAGCAGGCGCACGGTGTTGAGCCGCGCGGCCGCCACCGGCCACGCGCTTTCTTCCACTGCGCGGCGCATCGCCCTGAACACCGAGGCGCGGATGTAGACGTAGATGCCGGCCATCACGAGGGCGATGCCCATCATCGCCTCGATGCGCCAGTGCACCGCGCGGAAGCCGCCCGCGAACAGGATCATCGCCACGCCGGTCGCGAACAGCAGCGTGACGGCCGCGTCCACGCCCACGAAGAAGCGCCGCAGCGCCGCCGCCATGGTGCGCAGGCGCAGCGGCGGTTCCAGCGTGGCGACCGCGGCGGGGCGCACCGCGAAGTGCAGGGTGGCCATGCCGCCGACCCAGAAGGCGGCGGCGAGAAGATGGATGAAGAGCAGGATGACGTAGGACATGGGGCCCGATCAGAACACCGAAAGCTGTGCCCGCGCAATGTCCGCCCCGTTGCGTTAAAAACCCATGCTTCGCACGCAAGAAAGAAAGATGAGGCTTCCATGACCCGCACCGTCGCCCAGAAACGCGCCGAGTTCCGCGCGCTCCACCAGCAGGGATGCTTCGCCATTCCGAATCCCTGGGACAAGGGCAGCGCGCGCTACCTGCAGGGCCTGGGCTTCAAGGCGCTGGCCACCACCAGCTCGGGCCATGCGTGGTCGCAGGGCCTGGCCGACGGAGGGCAATCGCGCGACACCATGCTGGCCCACCTGCGCGACATCGTCAGTGCCACCGACCTGCCGGTGAATGCGGACTTCGAGAACGGCTTTGCGGCCGATGCGCAGGGCGTGGCCGAAAGCGTGCGCCTGGCCGTCGAGACCGGCGTGGCGGGCCTGTCGATCGAGGACTCGACCGGCGATGCGGCGAATCCGCTGTTCGAGATCGGCGTGGCGGTCGAGCGGCTGCGCGCGGCGCGCCACGCCATCGATGCGGCCGGCGGCGACACGCTGCTGGTGGGCCGCGCCGAGAATTTCTTCGCCGGCCGCCCCGACCTGGACGACGCCATCGCCCGCCTCAAGGCCTACGCCGAAGCCGGCGCTGACTGCCTCTACGCACCGGGCATCCGCACGCGCGAGCAGATCGCCGCGGTGGTGGCCGCGGTTGCACCCAAGCCGGTCAACCTGCTGATCGGCTGGCCCAGCGAGCTCAACATGCAGGACATTGCCGCGCTCGGCGTGCGGCGCGTCAGCGTGGGCGGCGCGCTCGCCCGCGCGGCCTGGGGCGGCTTCGACCGCGCCGCGCGGGCGCTGGCCGAGAAGGGGCGTTTCGACGGCTTCGAAGGCGCGGCCTCGGGGGCCGATCTCAATGGCTTCTTCGGCCGGTTCTCCGAATAGCGCGCGTGCCGGCGCCATGGACGTGTTGCTCGCGGAAATCCGCAGCTGCACCGCCTGCGCCGCACAGCTGCCGCTGGGCCCGAGGCCCGTCGTGCAGGCCAGCGCCAGCGCGCGCCTCTTAATCGTCGGCCAGGCGCCGAGCCTGACGGTGCATGCCACCGGCCTGCCATGGGATGACAAGAGCGGCGAGCAATTGCGCCGCTGGCTCGGCATCGACCGAGAGGTTTTCTACGACGCCGCGCGCATCGCGATCATGCCGATGGGCTACTGCTACCCGGGCCGCGGCAGCAGCGGCGACCTGCCGCCGCGCCGCGAGTGCGCCGAACTCTGGCATGCGCGCCTGCTCGCGCAGATGAGCCGGGTCGCGCTCACGCTCTTGATCGGCCAGTACGCGCAGCGCCACTTCCTGGGCGCGGCGCGCAAGGCCGGCGTCACCGAAACCGTCGCGGCCTTTGCGGACTATGCGCCGCGCTTCATTCCGCTGCCGCATCCGTCGCCGCGCAACACCGGCTGGTTCAAGCACCACCCGTGGTTCGAGAGCGAGGTGCTGCCGGTGCTGCGCGAACGCGTGCGGCGGGCGCTCGCAAAGCCCTCCTAGGGTGCCGCGGCCACCGAGGTGCCTGCCCCATCGAAGGGCCGCGCGGCATACACCACGCGTCCGCCCACCACCGTCATCAGCGACACCGTCTTGCCGATGCGCTCCAGCGGCACCGAGAAGAAGTCCTGGTCGAGGATCGCGAAGTCCGCGAGCTTGCCCACTTCGAGCGTTCCGCGTTTGCCCTCGTCGAAGCTGAACCACGCGCTGCCCACCGTGTAGAGCCGCAGCGCCTGTTCGCGCGTGGGCGTCTCGTCGGCGCCGCGCATGGGCTTGCCGCTCACCGTCCTGCCGTCGAGCATCCATTGCAGCGCGACGAAGGGGTTGTACGAAGCCACGCGGTGCGCATCGGTGCCGGCACCCACATTCACGCCGGTGCGCAGCGCGCTGCCGATGGGCGGCATGCGGCGCGCCGCGTCGCCGCGCGTGGCGAGTGCGCGGTCGCCCTGGAAGTACATCGCATCCTGCAGGGTCCAGCCGATGCCGAGCGCCTTCATGCGCGCGAGCGTTTCGGGCGAGGCGTCGTCCAGGTGCGCGATCGACCAGCGCAGGTCCTTGATCGGCACTTCGGCGTTGAGCTTCTCGTAGAGCCCGAGCAGGTGCTCGACCGAGCCGTTCTCCTGCCAGTGGATGGTGACCGCGAGCTTGCGCATCGCCGCCCACTTGATGAGCTCGTAGAACTTCTCCTTCGCGGCCGCGTCGGGAAAATTGTTGTTGTACATCGCGAGCGTCACGCGTTCGCCGAGGCCGTTGAACTTGAGCATCTCGTCGCCGAAGCCCATCGGCAGCATCTGCGTGAGATCGCGGAACTCCTGCAGTTCGGCGCCGGGCTTCTGCGCGAACACGCTGTAGGCCACGCGCAGCGTCAGCGCCTTCTCGCGCCACAGCTCGAACAGCGCCGCATACTGCGAAGGCGCGATGCTGAAGCCGCCCGGATCCACCAGGCCGGTGACGCCCAGGCGGTTCAGCTCGCGGAAGAAGGCGCGCGTGCCGGCCAGGTTGTCCTCGTAGGTCGGCTTGGGCAGCTTGTCGAACAGGGCCGAGATGCCGACGATGTCGCCCGTCATCCAGCCAGGTGCCCCGTCCGTCGCGGGTTTCATGCCGGCCGGCAGCGTGCCCGCCGGAACGCCGAGCGCTTCGAGCGCCTTGGGCGTCATCACCACCGCTTCATAGAACAGCTGCACGTACACCGGATGGTTGGGCGCGGCCTCCTGCAGCTCGGCCATGGTGGGGCGGCGGCGCTCGGCGAACTGCTGCTCGGTCCAGCCCCCGGCCACGATCAGCCAGCCGCCGGGCCGCGCACGCGCGGCCGCGGCGCGGATGCGCTCCATGGCTTCGCTGATGCTGCCGGCGCCGATCCAGTTGACCTCGGTCGAGTAGCTCAGTGCCGCGCGAACCGCATGCATGTGCGAGTCGATCAGGCCCGGGATCACGGTGCGGCCGCCCGCATCCACCGTGCGCGTGATCGGACCCGAGAGCGCGCGCATCTGCGCGGCATTGCCGACTGCAATGATGCGGCCGTCGCGCACGGCCAGCGCCTGTGCGGTGGTGGAGGCCGCGTCGAGCGTGGCGATCTTCGCGTTGGTGACGACCAGGTCGGCCGGCTGGGCCCGTGCGGCGAGCGGCAGCAGCAATGCGGCGGTTGTGGCCGCCGTGAGCAGTGTGCGCAGCATGGTCAGTCCACCTTGATGCTGGCGGCCTTGACCACCTGCTGCGCCTTGGCCGTTTCATCGGCAATGAACTTGTTGAACTGCGCCGACGGCATCGTGAAGGGCTCGGCGCCGAGCTTGTCGAGCCGTTCCTTGAGTTCGGGCGAGGCCATGATCTTCGCGACCTCGGCCTGCAGGCGGTCCACCACCGGCTGCGGCGTCTTCGCAGGTGCGAACAGCCCGACCCAGAACAGGTATTCGGAACCCGGCACGCCGGCTTCCACCGTGGTGGGCGCATCGGGCAGCGCGGGCGAGCGCTTCGCGGTGCCCACGGCCAGCGCCTGCAGCTTGCCGCTCTTGATGAGCGGCAGGGCCGACACCATCGGCGCGAAGAACCAGTCGACGCGCCCGGCCATCACCTCGGTCATGGCCTCGGGCGTGCCGCGGAAGGGCACGTGCTGCGCATCGAGGCCGGCCGCCAGGCGGAACACCTCGGCGTTCATGTGCGTGGCCGAGCCGTTGCCCGCGGAGCCATAGTTGAGGCCGCCCGGCCTGGCCTTGGCCTTTGCGACCAGGTCCGACACGTTCGCGAAGTGCGAAGGCGCGGCCACCAGCACATTGGGCAGGCTCGCCATCGGCGTGATGCCGGTGAAGTCCTTGAGGGTGTCGTACGACAGGCCCTTGTAAATCCACGGGTTCACCAGATGCCCGGCCGAATGCACCAGCAGCGTGTAGCCGTCGGCCGGCGCCTTGGCCGTGATCGCTGCACCCAGCGTGCCGCCGGCGCCGGGCTTGTTGTCCACCACCACGCTGGTGCCCAGCGCGGGGCCGAGCTTCTCGGCCACGAGCCGCGCGACGATGTCGGTGCCGCTGCCTGCGGTGAACGGAACCACGAGCTTGATCGGCTGCGCGCCGGGCCATGCGCCTTGCGCGTGTGCGCCGGTGCCGCCGAGCGTGCAGGCCGCGAATGCCGCGGCCATCGTGAGCGCCTGCCGGCGGCTCCAGGTGTGGAATGTCTTCTTCATGCGTCTTGTCTCCGTTGATTTAATTGGGTGAGCGATGAATGACTGAAGAGGGCCTAGGTGGCCGGCGGTGCGTTCGGCATCACCAGCGCCACCAGCACCGGCCGATTGCTGCGGTTCTCGAGCTGGCGCTTCTCGCCGGGCGCGAAGCGGCAGCTGTCGTAGGGGCCGAGCACTTCTTCCTGGTGCGTGCCATCGAGTTCGCCGACCACATGGAGCTGGCCTTCGAGCACGAGGTAGAGCTTTTCCATCGGCGAGCCGTCGAGCCCGGTGTGGCCGCCGGGCAGGATCTGGCTCATGCCCATCCACATCTGCGTCGAGGGCCCGGCCTCCTTGCCCTGCAGGCGCAGGCAGCGCATGTCGAAATGATTGGGCGCCTCGTAGTGCGGCGCTTCGCTGAAACGGGTCACGTGCATGGCGGTGTTCCTGGGGTTGTTCGATTCAGGGGCGCAGCACGACGCGGTCGGTGCTGCCCGAGAGCACGAGCCGGTAGGCGTCCATGGCTTCGTCGAGCGTGAAGTGCCGCGCCACGGGAAAGGGCTTGAGCGTGCCGCGCTCGAAGCCTTCGCGCATCGCGTCGAGCTGGGCGGTGGAGGCCACGCAGTCCATCGCGAGCGAGTCGATGCCCACGAAGGTGTGCATGCCGCGGTAGAACGCGAAGATGTCGAAGGGCACGGCGCGCTCGTGCGTCGCGATGAAGATCTGCGTCGCGCCCTTGGCCATGGCCTTGTTGGCGGCCTCGAAGTAGGCGCTGCCGACGGTGTTGTAGACGATGTGCGCGCCGCGCCCACCGGTGAGCTCGCGCACCTGCGCGCCCACGTCGGCATGGTGGCGCGCGTCGATCACGTCGACCGGCCCGCACGCGAAGCCCTCGAAGGGCCCTGCGCGGCGCTGCACCGCGATCACGCGCGCACCGGCCTGCGACGCGAGCTGCACCGCCGCCTGGCCGACCTTGCCGTTGGCGCCGAGCACCAGCACGGTCTGCCCGGCCTGCGGCATGCCGCTGCGGCGAAAGCCTTCGTACGCGGTGACGAAGGGCACGCCCACGGCGCCGGCCTCGTCCATCGAGATGCCCTGGGGCTTGGCACGCAGCGCGGCCTCGGGCAGCACGAGATAGCGTGCATGCGAGCCGTCGCGCGTGATGCCGATGTCGCCGCCCGAGCCATAGACCTCGCGGCCGATCCATTCGGCCGGACCGCTGACCACGGTGCCCGCGAAGTCGCGGCCGGGGGTGCGCGGCCAGACGGCTTGCGGCATGAGGCCCAGCGCGGCCTTCACATCACTCGGGTTGACCGCGGCGGCGGCGACTTGCACCACGGCGTGGCCGGGGGGGGCTGTGGGTTCCGGCTGCGGCGCGGCCTGGATCTGCAGCGCGTCGAGGTTGGCGGCCTTTTCGTTCACGCGCAGTGCGCGGGAGGTGGTGTGCATTGCGGCGATGCTCATGGGTGCGTGTGTTGTTTGGATGTGCTGTTGTTCGGGGTGCGTGCACAGGCCACCGGGTACTCCCCTCCGCGAATGTCCCCCGGCCTTCGGCCTCCTCCTTGATTTCGCTGCGGGGAGCACCCGATGTCCTGTGCACGATGGGCGTGGCTGTGGTGCTGGTTGATCAACGACCGCTCTGCATAACGCTTCCGCCGATGGGGTGCCTTACGCAGCGAAATTAAGGGGGAGGCCGAAGGCCGGAGGACATTCGCTTCGCCGCGTACCCCGTCGGCGGGAGCGCGCCCTGAATGCCCCACAACGCAATGCATGGAAAAAGCTTTCACGCTAGCTCCCCGCACCAGGCAGACCCAGCATGGCACGCGCCTCGCGTGGATTGGCAACCTCGCCCCCTAGGCTCAGCAGGATGTCGCGCGCCTTCGCCACCAGCTGCGCATTGCTCTCGGCCAGCACGCCCTTCTCCAGGTAGATGTTGTCTTCCATGCCCACGCGCACATGACCGCCCAGCAGCCAGGCCTGCGCGACGATCGGGAACTCCATGCGGCCGATGCCGAAGGCGCTCCAGAACGCGCCGCGCGGCAGCATGTTGCGGGCATACAGCAGCGTCTCGGGCGTGGGCGCGAAGCCGTACTTCACGCCGAGGACGAAGGTCCACATCGCGGGGCCGTCGAGCGTGCCGTCGGCAATCAGGTCGAGCGCGAGATTGATGTCGCCGGAATCGAAGATCTCCAGCTCGGGCTTCACGCCCGCCTCGCGAATCACCCTGGCCATGCGGCGCACGTTCCTCGGTGTGTTCATCACCACATCGGGGCCCGAGTTCATGGTGTTGAGATCGAGCGAGCACACGTCGGGCTTGATGAGCGCGATGTGCTCCACGCGCTTCTCGGGCGGCAGCAGCGTGGTGCCGGGCGCGGCGATCTTCGGATCGTCCTCGCTCGGAATGAAGCGCCCGCCCGGGCCGGTCGTGAGGTTGACGACCAGCTCGCGGTTGCCGCGGCGGATGCGGTCGACCACCTCGCGGTAGAGCTCGATCTCCATCGACGGCTTGCCGGTCTCGGGATGGCGCACGTGGATGTGCACCTGCGCCGCGCCGGCCTCGGCCGCGGCCAGGCATTCGTCGGCGATCTGCACCGGCGTGATCGGCAGGTGCGGCGTCTGCTCGGGCTTCACGAGGTTGCCCGTGACGGCGCAGGTGATGAGCGTCTTGGTATTCACAGGTGGCGCCCTCCATCGACCACGATGCGCGTGCCGGTGACGAAGCGCATCGTCGTCGCGAGCGCTTCCACTGCGGCCGCCACGTCGTCGGGCTTGCCGATGCGCCCGAGCGGCGTGGTGCTTGCCATCTTGTTCGCGAACTCCGCGCCGCGGCCCGGCACGAAGCCGGACTCGACCGCACCCGGCGACACCGACACCACGCGCACCGCCGGCGCCAGCGCCTTGGCCAGCGCATCGCCCACCACGTCGAGGCCGGCCTTGGCCGCGACGTACGCGAGATTGCTGCCCACGCCCGTGAAGCCCGCAATGGACGAGATGTTGGCGACGAGCCCGTCGCCGCTGTCCTTCAGCATCGGTGCGAAGGCGCGGATGGTCGCGAACACGCCGCGGAAGTTGGCGCGCAGCAGCTCGTCGATGAGTTCGTCGGTCAGCGCATCGAGGTCGCCCGCCGGAACGGGCTGCGTGTGCCCGGCGCTGTTGACGAGGATGTCGCAGCGCCCGTGCGTGGCTTTCACCTCGGCGGCCGCGGCCTGCAGGCTCGGCGTATCGACGATGTCGGCGCGGATCGCCGTGTGGCGTTGTCCGTGGGCGGAGGGCAGGGCGGCAGCGCGGGCAGCCGCATCGTCGCCCCTGCGGTGCAGCAGCACGCAGGTGGCGCCGAGTGCGGCAAGACGCACCGCCGTCGCGTAGCCGATGGCGCCAAGGCCGCCGGTGATGACGGCGACCTTGCCGTCGAGTCGGGAAACAGGATCGAAGCTCATGGGATGGAAGCGTGGGTTCAGGGGATGGGAGGACGCGGGAACTTCATCTCGCCCGGTTCGAGCTGGAAGTCGTACTGCAGCGTGGCGCTCTGGCCATCGGGCGCCAGTGCGAAGCAGCCGATCAGCCGCCGCGTCACGCCGAAGGTCGGGTCGCTTTCGAGGTTCTGGTCGTCATCGGCGAACACCTGCGTGATGAGCACCTTGTGGCCCGGCTTGCTCACCATGAAGTGCAGGTGCGCAGGCCGGTTGGGGTGGCGCTGCTGTGCGCGCAGCAGCGCGCCGCAAGGCCCGTCGGTGGGCACCGGATAGCCGGCCGGCCGCACGCTGCGGAAGTGGAAGCGCCCTTGCGCGTCGGTCGTGAAGCGGCCGCGCAGGTTCATGTCTTCCTGCGCCGGGTCCTGGTTTTCGTAGAGGCCGATCGGCGAGGCCTGCCACACGTCGACCGTGGCGCCCGCGATCGGTTCGCCCTGCGCGTCGCGCACCGTGCCCGCCACCGCGAGCGGAAGACCCGGCGTGCCCGAGCGCGCAATGCTGTCGCCGAGCGCGCAGGCCGGCGAGTTCGCGCGCCAGAACGGGCCGAGCAGCGCGGCCGGCGATTCGCCGTGCGGGTCCTGGTTGTTCTGCAGCGCCACCACGGTGGAGATACCGAGGATGTCGGCCGCCAGCACCACCTCGTTCTTCTTCTCGCCCGTGGCCTGGCCGATGGCGACGATGAATTCGAGCGCCTGCTCGAACTCTTCCTCGGTCAGCTTCACCTCCTGGACGAAGTCATGCAGGTGGCGCGTGAGCGCATTCATCACGGTGCGAAGGCGCGGATCGGGCGTGCGCTCCATGGCCTGGAGCGCGAAGCCCAGTACCGAGTCGGGGGAGGTGGCGATGTTCATGGGATGTCTCGTCGGGATGTTTGTGCAATCGTTTGCATGATCTTAGTCCAAACCGGTAGAAAGTAAAATGACCCTGTCGGCCAATATGGGAATGCGCGCAGGCGTTCCGAACGCGCAGCCCCGGCGACAATCGTTTGCACCAATCAGCCCATGAGCATCAGCCCACCTTCTTCCCCTGTGACCATCCGCGACGTTGCCCGCGCGGCCGGCGTGCATGTGTCGACCGTCTCGCGCGCGCTCAGCCCCGAGAAGCGCTCGCTGATCAGCGACGAAGTACTGCGCGTGGTGGAAGAGGCCGCGCAGCGCCTGGGCTACCGGCCCAACCGCGCGGCCTCGGCGCTGCGCACGGGCCGCACCCACACCATCGGCGTGCTGGTGCCCGACATCACGAACGCGGTGTTCCCGCCCATCCTGCAGGGCATCGAGGCCAGCGCGGCGGCGCGCGGCTACTTCGTGTTCGTCACCAACGTGGCCGACCCTGCGCTCGCGCGGCCGGTGCTCGAACGCATGCTCGCGCAGCGCGTCGACGGCGTGATCCTGGCCACCGCCACGCGCGACGATCCGCTGGTCGACTTCGTTTCCAAGGCCGGCATGACCGCGGTGCTGGTCAACCGGGCCGACGAGACCGGCCGCCTGCCGGCCGTGGTGAGCGACGACCGGCTCGCGATGAAGCTCGCGGTCGACCATCTCGTGGGCCTCGGCCACAAGCGCATTGCGCACCTGGCCGGACCGCAGAACATTCCCACCGGCGTGGGCCGCCGCCTGGGCGTGGAGCAGGCGCTGCGCGACCACCGCATGAAGCCGCTGCGCGTGGTCGAATGCGCGAGCTACAGCCGCGAGGCCGGCGCGGCCGCCATGCGGCAGATGCTCGAAGCCGGCCCGGCCCCGCAGGCCGTGGTGTGCTGCAACGACCTCGTGGCGCTCGGTGCCTACGACGCGCTGCGCCAGGCCGGCCTGCGCGTGCCGAGGGACATCTCGGTCACCGGGCACAACGACATGCCGCTGGTCGACATGGTCGACCCGCCGCTCACCACCATCCGCCTGCCGCACCGCGAACTCGGCTGGCGCGCGGCCGAGATGCTGTTCGAGGAGATCGACGGCCGCGCGATGTCGGCATCGACCGTGGTGCTGCGGCCCGAACTCGTGGTGCGCAACTCGACCGGCGCGCCGGCCGTGCGCTGATCAGCGGGGCGGGGTTTTCTTGCGCACCGCCGGCCGCCGCGGCGGCTTGGCCTCGAGCACCAGCTCGGCCGGCAGCGTGTCGTTCCACGATTCGGTGAAGTAGGCGCGGTCGCTCGGCACCAGCTGCGGCAAGGCTTCGCGCAATGCAGCCAGCGACTGCTCGGCCGCCTGCAGGTCGCCCGCGTGCGCCGCGTACCAGGCGTGCTCGAACAGCAGGCTGCAATGCTGCAGGCCCGGGTAGCGGCGCCGCCCGGCCTGGTGGTCGGTCAGCCGCGCCTGCGCCACCTCGACCCAGCGCGCCGGCCAATGGGCGGCATCGAAGGCATCGGCGAGCGGTCCGGCGAGCTGCGAGACCGCGGCCCTATCGAGCGGCTTCTGCGCACGGAACTGCGCGAGCGTGGGCTGCTGCTCGGGCCGGCAGTGGCCGCGCGCGATGCGCATCAGGTAGATCGCGTTCCAGGCCGAGCGGCCCTGGCCGTCGGTGTGGCCGCAGAGCCATTCGCTGAAGGCGATCCACTGCACGGCGCGGCGCGTGGTGTCGGCATGGCCGTCGTGCACGAGCGCCGGCAGGTCGGACAGGCCCACGCGGTCGAACAGCCACGCGGCCATGCCCATGTTGGCGGCCACGTGCTGTGCGGCGTCGAAGGAATGCGATTCGAAGGCCGCGGCCAATGCTTCGCCGAAGCGCTGCAGCGACTCTTCGGCGAGCGCTGCGGCCGTTGGCTTGTCGTCGGCGGAGAGCCCGAGCGCGCGCGAGCGGCACACCAGCGCCCACAGGTTGCACCATTCGAAACGCACGTCGGGGTGGTGCCGCAGCACCAGGCTGCGCGCCGCATCGTTCGCCATGCCACTCAGCAGCGACTGCGCGAGCGGCAGGTCGCGCGCGGTGTAGGCGCACCAGGCAGAGACGATGCATTCCATCGCGCCCAGGTAGTCGTTGCCCGCCACATGGTGCGCGAGGCGCTGCTTCTTGAGCGCCTGCAGCCGGCGGCGCGCCTGCTCGTTGTCGCCGAGCCGGCGCCACAGCATCGCCTCGTTGAGCGTGACCAGCGCGCGCTGGAAATCGGTGGCGGCCAGCGTGCCGGCCAGGCGGATCGACTCCAGCGCGCTGGCCGGCTGGCCGGCCGCGCTGCCTCCCGCCACCGGCGCCATGAGCCGGCCTTGCCGCGCCGCCTGCTGCGAGGCCACCAGCTGCTTCCAGAACGCGGCGTCCTGCAGGTGCACGGCATCGGGCGGCGGCGAGCCGGGCGCGGCCGCGCGGGCCCTGCGCGAGCGCAGCCCCAGGAAAGAAGCCACCTCGGCGGGCGTGGCTGGGCGGCCGCCCACCAGCATGCGCACGCGCTTCGCCTCGGCGGGCGGCAGCCAGAACGGACCCTGGCTGCGCCGCTCGGCGTTCAGGAAGCGCGGCTCGCGCTGCGTGTCCTCGCCCCAGCCGACCTCGATGTGCCAGGCCTTGAAGTCGCGGAACGCGCGGCTCACGACCATGCGCAGCGTGCTCGCATCGGAGACTTCGCCGCGCAGGTCGGCCAGCCGCACGAGGCCGGCTTCGGCATCGTGCGCATGCTTCATGCGCGCGAGCAGCCAGAGCGACTGGAATGCCGCGCGCTGGCCGTTGACCGATTGCGGCGAGGTGAGTTCGATGGAAAGCGGAGTGGGGGCGGCGGTTTTGGGCACGCCTCGGATTGAACCTCAAATCCGATGATCAGCGATGCCTGTCGAGCAGGCCGGGAACTTCGCTGCGACCGATGCCCAGGTCGCACAGCTCGTGGTCGCTCATGCCGGCCAGACGCTGTGCGTCCGCGCGGCTGCGGCGGCGCTCCGCGGCGCGGCGGCGCCAGCTGCGCAGGGCATGCATCAGGCGTTGATGGAAGGGCGAGTGCGTTGGCGCTGTCACGATGGTCTCCTTGTGGGAGCGCTCATCTTGCGGCGACGCATGCTATTGTGGAAGTTGAGATTTCTGACACCTTCAATCAGCATTCCTGATGCGACAGCTCAACCTCGACCAACTCCGCACGCTCATCGCCATTGCCGATCTGGGCACCTTCTCGGCGGCGGCCAAGGCGCTGCACCTCGCGCAGCCCACGGTGAGCCTGCACATCAGCGAACTCGAATCGCGCCTCGGCGCGCCGCTGGTGCTGCGCGGCGCGCGCCGGGTCACGCCCACCGCGGCAGGGGCCCTGCTGGTGGAGCGCGGCAGGCGCCTGCTGCGCGATGCCGACGACGCCATCGATGCGGTGCGGCGCCAGCACAAGGGGCTGGCCGGCCGGGTGCGCATCGGCTGCAGCACCACCAGCGTGGTGGTCGACCTGCTGCCGCCGGTGTTCCATGCCCTGCTGGAGCGCTATCCCGACATCGTGCTGACGCCCAGCTTCATGGGCTCGGAGTATTCGGTTGCCGGCGTGCTGGCCGGCACCCTGGACCTGGCCATCATCGCGCTGCCCCAGCCTGCGGTGCCGGGCCTCGCGCTGACGCCCTGGCGCCAGCATTCGATGATGGCCTTCATCCCCGCGCGCTGGCAAGCGCCGCGCCGCATCACGCCGGCCTGGCTGGCGCAGCAGCCGCTGATCATGAACGAGCCGGGTTCGCGCATGTTCGCGCTGACCATGGAGTGGTTCGCACAAGCCGGCTTCGCGCCCCGCGCGCGCATCGAGCACGACTACGACGTCGCGATGCGCGGCCTGGTGGCCGCCGGCTACGGCGTGGCACTGCTGCCCGCACCCGACGGCGGGAAGGTTGCCGACGCCGGCGAGCACGTGCAGACGCGGCCGTTGAGCCCGAAACTCACACGCCACCTGGCCATTGCGTACCGCGCGCAGGGCCCGCTGGACGGTGCCACGCAGCGCGTGATCGAGACGCTGCTGGAGTTCGCCAAGGGCTGAGCACCGGGTCGCGCTCGGCGCCGCGCAACGCGTGCTGCTGGTGTTGGTGCTGGCGGCGTTTCGCCAGCTCTGATTCAAACCTGGCCGGGCCTGCGCGCGCCGAGCGAAAGAATCTCGTTGGCGTTGACGATGGCCGCGGCGATTTCTTCCATGGTCGTGCGCTTGCTCATCGCCTGGTCGCGGATCAGGTCGTGTGCCTGCCCTTCGGAAACGCTGTGTGTCTTCATGAGAATGCTCTTGGCTTCGGCAAGCTGCCGTACACCGAGCAGCTTGGCCTCGACCTTGCGCAGGCGCCGCGCGAGCGAACGGCTTTCCTTGTGCGCCTCGCGCGCCACCACCAATGCAGAGAGCAACCCGAAGGAGCGCACCGGCGAGGGAAGCACCGCCTTGGCGCCGATCTCCAGCACGGCCTCGACGATGGTCGGATTCTCGTAGGTCACCACGGCGATGATGGCGGGCGCTTCTTCGTTCTGGGTCCATTCGAAGCGCAGGTTGATGAAGTCGGGCTGCACCGCCATGAAGGCAACGTCGATGCCCTCGGGAAGCACCTGCACCGGCGGCCAGAAGGCCTGCACCTGGCAGCCGATGCGCTGCAGCTGCTGCGTGAGCTGGCGGCCGTCTGCATCGTCAGGGTGGATCACCGCGATCTTCAGCAGGCGCAGCTCTTTCAGCTGCGGCGGCGTCATCCGCAGGGTGTGTCGCTTGGGGGCGGCGCCGTCCATCCTAGAGCTCCAGCGTATCGAGCCTGGCCGTCCAGTCGCCCAGCGAGTGAGTGACCAGATAAGGATCGGGGTACACCGCGCGCGTCGCCTGCCGAACGATGGTGAACTGCCCGTGCGCATCGACCCGCCCGATGCGGGGGTAAAGGCAGGTGTGATGGTTCGCCGGATCGATCTTCACGCGCCCCTGCGGCGCATCGAACTCGCTGCCCAGGATGTGCGGCAGGATCTCCGCAATGCCGTCGCTGCCCGATTGGCGAAACGCATTGGCGAAGATGTGCATCTGGAAATACGAGGCCTCCCAGCACAGGTTGGGCACGCAGCCATCGCCGAAGCGTTCGCGCAGCCGCGCGAGGCAGCGCCGGTTGGCGGCCGAGTCGATCGACTGGAAATACGGCGCCGCGGTGAAGTGCCCCGTGGCCACGCCGGGCCCCATCTGGGAGATCTCGGCTTCCGACGTGGTGAGGCTCGAGATCGGCATCTTCTTCGGATCGAAGCCCGCTTCCGCGTACGCGCGGTAGAGGCTCGCCGTGGAGTCGCCCACCACGGTCGAGAAGATGAAGTCGGGCTGCCTGTCGCGGATGTCGTCCATGATCGCGCGGTAGTCCTTTTCGGTGGCGTCCAGCGCCACGTAGCGCTCGCCCAGCTTCTCGCTGCCCGGGCGCTGCATCACCAGCTCGCCCATGATGCGGTTCGACTCGTAGGGATAGATGTAGTCGGAGCCGATCAGGTACACGCGCGAACCGAAGTTCGTGGTCATGAACTCGGCCAGCTGCACGCTGTTCTGATTGGGCGCGGCTCCGGTGTAGATCACGTTGCCCGAGTACTCGAAGCCTTCGTAGAGCGTGGGGTAGAACAGCAGCTTGTTCCACTTCTCGACCACCGGGATCACCGCCTTGCGGCTGCTCGACATGTAGCAGCCGAAGATTACGTTGACACGGTCCTGCACGATCAGCTTCTCGGCCAGCTGCGCGTAGCGCGCGGGGTTGGATTGCGGGTCGTAGCGCACCGCCACGATCTCGCGGCCGTCGACGCCGCCGGCTTCGTTGATTTCCTCGATGGCGAGCAGCGCGCCCTGCAGCTGCGACAGCCCGATCGTCGAGGTGACGCCGGTTTCCGAGTAAAGGATGCCAACGCGAATGGGGTCCTTGTCAGCCACGGGGGTGTCTCCTGGGTGTGTGAACCATCATTCTCCTCAGTTTGCGGCAGCCAGCCGCGCGCTCATGCGCGCGAGCCGCGCGGGCAGGCTGCGTGCGTCGTCGGCGATGCAATAGTTGCGCCAGCCGAAGATCCGGCGCACATACGCGTCGGCTGCGCCATCGACCGCGATGCAGGCAATGCGCACGCCGGCTTCGCGCGCTTCGGCGACGGCCATGCGGGCGTCTTCGATCAAGTAGCGGGGGTCGTGCACGTCGATGTCGGAAGGCGCGCCGTCGGTCACGAGCAATATCGCGCGCCGGCCTGATGGCTCGGCGCGCAGGTGCGATGCAGCATGGCGCAGTGCGGCGCCGATGCGCGTGGAGTAGCGGCCGCGCACCGCGCCGATCATGGCGCGCGAGGGCGCTTCGAGCGGCCTGCCGAAGTCCAGCAGGCGGTAGTAGTAGATCTCTGCGCGTGTGTTGGACGAGAAGCCGTGGATGGCGAACCGGTCAGCGCCGCGTGCGTTCGAGCCGGCCAGCAGCAGCGCGGCCTGCTTTTCGATGTCGAGCAGCGAACGCGCACCGCCATGGCCAGGGGCGTTCGCCGATTCCGACAGGTCGAGCAGCACCAGCACGCTGCTCGGGCGCGGCGCCTTGCCGGGGCGCATGAAGAGGCGCGGGTCGGGGCGCAGCCGCAGGCGACGGTCGACCAGCACCTCGATGGCGGCGTTCAGGTCGACGTCGTCGCCTTCCCATTGGCGGCGCAGGCGATGGGTGCGGTCGAGCTGGCGGGCGCGGAGCAGCGCGAGCGGGGTCGGGCGCTCGGTGGTGTTGCTGGCGGCCGCTGGTTGTTCACGCACCGGCAGGAGGCCCTGCCACGCCGGCAGCTTCTCGATCACCGTGCACCAGTCGGGCCGCAGGCGTTCGAGCTTGCGGTCCCATTCGGGGTAGCTGTAGCGGCCCAGCTCCAGTTCGGCGGCGCCTTCGGGCAACGGGCCATCGCCTGGATTCGCAGCATCGCCTTCCACCGACGGTGGCGGCCGGGCACCGGACCGCTGCAGCGCGATGGCTTCGTCGGGCGGCGTTTCGGTCTCGCCGAAATCCCACAAATAACTGTTGTCGTCGCGGTATGGTGCCGGCACTTCGTAGTGCTGCGGGTCGAAGCGCACGCGCATCTGGCCGAGGTCGTTGGCCAGGATCGACGCGATCGTACGGAAGGCGTCGTGGTCTTCCAGCCCCGCAGCGGCCACGGTCTCGTCGAACAGGCGGCGCGCCTTGTTGACCCAGTGGTTGTCGTCCTGCCACGCGGGCAGCATCAGCATGCGGTCCATGCGCGAGACGAGCGCCGCGAAGCCCAGGTCGAGCGGGTCGGGCGCGGGTGCGAGCGATCCGGCGAACCAGCCGTGTACCCCGGGGAAGTCGCGGCACAGCAGCCGCTCGACGCGTGCGTCCTCGATGGCGGAAACGATGGCGATGCCCATCGGCTTGAGCGTGCGCGCGGGCCGGGCGGGCCGGGAATGGCGCAGGTGCGCGACCGCATGGGCCACCATGGCGCGGCGCAGCCGCTCACCGCCGCTGCTGCCGCCGTCCTGCGCGGGGAGCAGCAGCCGCTTGCCCACCAGCACCGCTCGCGTGCCTGCGCTGCCTTCGAGCGGCTGCACCTCGATGTCGACACCCACCAGCCCGCGGGCGAGCAGGGCCAGTGCGGCGTGGCTGGCTTTCATCCGAACTGGGCAGCGACGAAGCCCTGCAGCGCACTCGCCATGTCGGGGTCGTCGGTGAGGGCACGCGTCATGGTCATCTCGCAGCTGTCGCGCGGCGGCACGCCGTCGCGGATCAGCACGCCCGCGTAGATCAGCATGCGCGTCGACACGCCCTCGTCGAGCCCGCGGTGCTTGAGCTCGCGCGAGCAGCGCGCAATGGCCACCAGCTTCGCGGCCAGGTCGAGCCCGACCGCGGCCTCGTGCGCGACGATTTCCGCTTCGAGGCCGCTTTCGGGGTAGTCGAACTCCAGCGCCGCGAAACGCTGCCGTGTCGAAGGCTTCATATCCTTCGCGCTGCTCTGGTAGCCGGGGTTGTACGACACCACGAGCTGGAAGTCGGGGTGCGCGCGCACCAGCTCGCCCTTCTTGTCGAGCGGAAGGATGCGGCGCGCGTCGGTCAGCGGATGGATCACCACGGTGGTGTCCTGTCGCGCCTCCACCACCTCGTCGAGGTAGCAGATGCCGCCATGGCGCACCGCCAGCGTCAGCGGGCCGTCATGCCAGGCCGTGCCGTTCGCGTCGAGCAGGTAGCGCCCCACGAGGTCGGAAGCCGTCATGTCCTCGTTGCAGGCCAGCGTGACCAGCGGCCGCCCGAGCGACCACGCCATGTGCTCCACGAAGCGGGTCTTTCCGCAGCCGGTCGGTCCCTTGAGGATCAACGGCATGCGGTGGCGGTAAGCCTGTTCATAGAGTGCCACTTCGTTGCCCGCGGGCCGATAGAAGGGCTCGGTCTCGATGCGGTAGCTGCCGAGCGGATCGGTGGAACGGGGCAGGGCGGCGTTCATGGCGTGGCGAGCAGTTCCCTGAGGGCGGCGTCGATGAAGCGGGTGTCGACGGGGCTGCTGCCGCCGCCTGCGAAATGGCCCCACACGCCCGGGATCGGGCGGCACTCGGCGTTCGGCATGTGCGACACCTCCCACTCGTTGTCGGCCACGGGAAAGTACAGGTCCCGCTCGGCCGGCATCACGATGGCGCGCGCCTTGATGGCGCCCAGCGCCTTCTTGAAGTCGCCCTTGAACACCGGGTTGTCGCTGATGTCGCCGTGCTGCCAGGACCACAGCATCGCGAGCAGATTGTTGGCGTCCTTCTGCAAAAAGAAGCCTTCCCAGAAGCCGACCAGGAAATCTTCGAGCGAGCTGAAACCCAGCTCGCGCCAGAGTTCCTGCATGTAGAAAGGCTGCGACAGGCCCCAGCCTGCGTACACGCGCCCCACTGCCCGCAAGCCCTTGCTCGGCGGCGTGCTGTACCAGCCGCCGTTCCACGCCGCGTCGGCCGTGAGCGCCGCCTTCACGCCCTCGAGAAACACGATGTTGTGCGGCGCCGTCTTCGCCGAACCGCAGAACGGGGCGATGCGCTGCACCATGTCGGGGTACAGGCAGCCCCACTGGTTGGTCTGCTGCGCGCCCATCGACCAGCCTGTGACGAGCGCGATGCGTTCGATGCCGAACTTCTCCGTGACCAGGCGGTGCTGCAGCCGGACGTTGTCATAGAGCGTGATGTCCGGAAAGCGCGACAGGTTGTACGGCTCGGGCGTGTTGCTGGGCGACGAAGAGAGGCCGTTGCCCAGCATGTTCGGCACGATGATGAAGTACTTCTCGGGGTCGAGCGCCATGCCCGGGCCGATCAGCCATTCGTTGTCGCGGTGCTGGCCCGAGTACCAGGTCGGGTAGACGATCACGTTGCTCTTGTCGGCATCGAGCTTGCCGTAGGTCTTGTAGGCGAGCCTGGCATTGCGCAGCGTCGCGCCGCGTTGCAGGGGCACATCGCCGAGGTCGAAGATTTCGTAGTCCATGGTCGTTGTCGCTTTCGGAAGAGGGGTTCAGTTCTTGATGGACGGCGCGGCCGCTGCCACCGGCGCGGCGCTGCCGATGTGGAGCACGAAGTAGCAGACGCCCGCCGCAATGAAGGCCGCCACGGCCGTCGACAGCTGCGGCGCCATCGTCTCGGTGGCATAGGCCACCAGCGAGCCCACGCCCCAGGCGATGAAGGCGCGCGGGCGCCAGTCGGCACCGATGGCGGCGCCGGGCCGCACGAAGTACAGGTCGGCGATCAGGATGGCGCCGATGGGCGGCACCAGGATGCCCAGCAGTGACAGCCACGGAATGAACAGCGCCCACACGTTGGCTGCGGCAACCGCGATGCCCACCGCGGCGAGCGCCACGGCGAACACGCGCATGCGCCCGTTGCCGATGCGCGACCAGCCCACGGCCGAGTTGTAGAGGCAGTGCGCGCACACCGAGCCCAGGTTGCACAGCAGGAACACGAAGGCCACCACGGCCAGCCACGGCGCGTTCTGCGCGAGCAGGTAGCCGAACATGTTGTCCAGGCCGAAGGGCTGCGGTTGCGGCAGCGCCAGTGCGGCCGTCATGACGCCGCCGACCAGCATCGCGACCAGGTTGGCCACGGGAAAGGCGCAGGCCGTGGCGATCAGCGAGCTCTTGCGGTCGGCGGCCCAGCGATTGAAGTCGGCCGTGACCGTGCCCGCGTCGATGAACAGCGCCACCACGATGGTCAGCCCGATGCCGAAGGACATCGGCAGCGCGGGCTGCGTGCCGGCGTACGACAGCACCTTGTCCCACCCCGCTGCGCCGGCCGAATGCAACGCGACCCAGCCGCCCAGCACCACGAACAGCGGCACCGACACCATGCCGATCCAGTGCAGCCCGCGAATGCCGACGAAGGTGATCCCCAGGTACAGCACGCCTGCCGCAATCGTCATCGTCAGGTAGTCGAACTTGAAGGCCGTGTGCATCAGGTTGCCCGTGATGCCGGTCTGCACCGCGTACCAGCCCAGCAGCAAGGTCGACAGCAGGCCCGAGGCGAACACGTAGCCCTTCCTGCCGAAGCTGGCGCTGGCCAGCAGCGCGAAGTTGTGGCCGCGCGCCGTGCCCAGTGCACCGAGCGACCCCACGTACGCGAACATCAGCAGGTTGCCCACGATCATCGCGAGCAGCGCGGACTGGAAGCCCATGCCCGCCACCAGGATGGAGCCGGTCATGGCCCCCGTGATGATCATCGGGAACCCGAGCCACACCATCGAGACCGAGAAGGTGCTGCGCCGCTTCGAGAGCGGAACCGGGTCGTGCTCGTACTCTTCGCCGAGTACCTTGTCGTCGAGATGCGTCTGTGTCATGGCGTACCTTTTGTGGTTGAGCGTGGAAGGGCCGGTCGCCCGGTCAGCGATGCTTGGCCGGCTCGTTTGGAATGCCGTCGATCGGGCATTCAGGCGTGCCGACCGTGCTGCGCGTGAACGACTCCACCATTTCTCTGGTGCCCTCAGGGTCGTTGATCCACTGCGTGTAGAAGTTGTAGGGGCAGGCCGCCACGCCCTTGTCGCCGTCGCCCGAATTGATGGTGCCGGTGTAGCCGCGGTGCACGAGCTTGAAGAGGTGGTTCTGCGACTGGCCGTTCTTGCGCGCGTCGCGGATCAGGCCCATCGACAGCTCGGCGTAGTTGATGCCCATTTCCTCCTCGCCGCATTCGCCGAGCGTGCGGCCGTCGAAGCCGATGAGCGCGGAGTGGCCGAAGTACGAGTACACGCCGTCGAAGCCGGCCGCGTTGGCCACCGCCACGTAGGTGTTGTTCATGAAGGCCATGGCCTTCGACACCAGGATCTGCTGCTCCTTGGCCGGGTACATGTAGCCCTGGCAGCGGATGATGAGTTCGGCGCCGCGCATCGCGCAGTCGCGCCAGATCTCGGGATAGTTGCCGTCGTCGCAGATGATCAGGCTCATCTTCATGCCCTTGGGGCCTTCGCTCACGTAGGTGCAGTCGCCCGGATACCAGCCCTCGATGGGCACCCACGGCATGATCTTGCGGTACTTCTGGACGATCTCGCCCTGGTTGTTCATGAGGATCAGCGTGTTGTAGGGCGCCTTGTTCGGGTGCTCTTCATGGCGCTCGCCGGTCAGCGAGAACACGCCCCACACGTTGGCGCGGCGGCAGGCGTCCGCGAAGATCGCAGTCTCTTCGCCGGGCACGGTGGCGGCGGTGTCGTACATCTCCTTCGCGTCGTACATGATCCCGTGCGTGGAGTACTCGGGAAAGATCACCAGGTCCATGCCCGGCAGGCCCTTTTTCATGCCGACCAGCATCTCGCCGATCTTGCGTGCGTTGTCGAGCACCTCGGCCTTGGTGTGCAGGCGGGGCATCTTGTAGTTGACGACCGCGACGCCGACGCAATCGTTGCTGCTCGAAATATCACCATGTCTCATGACGCTGCTCCTGGAGGGGGTTGAGGGAAAAACGGGAAGACTCACACGGTCAGGAAAGACCTGACCTTGTCCTGGTCGAGGCTGGCGCGCGCTTCGTCGTGCACGAGGCGCCCGCGGTCGATGACGAGAAAACGGTCGGCCAGGTCGAGCGCGAAGCTCAGCACCTGCTCCGACACCACGATGGCAAAGCCGCGCTCGGCGCGCAGCACGTTCAGCGTCTGCGCGATCTCCTTGATGATCGAAGGCTGGATGCCTTCGGTGGGCTCGTCCAGGATCAGCACCTTCGGCTCCGAGATGAGCGCGCGCGCAATCGCCAGCATCTGCTGCTGGCCGCCCGAGAGGTTGCCGGCGCGGCGCTGCTTCATGTCCTTGAGCACGGGGAAGAACTTGTAGAGGTAGTCGGGCACCGCGCGGTGGCCCGACTTCGCGGCGCCCGAGAGGATGTTCTGCTCCACAGTGAGGAACGGAAACACCATGCGCCCCTGCGGCACGAAGGCCAGCCCCTGCGCCACGCGCTGGTAGCTCGGCAGCTTCGTGATGTCGGCGCCGCTCAGGTGGATGTGGCCGCCGCGCGCGGGCAACAAACCGATGAGCGATTTCAGCAGCGTGGTCTTGCCCATGCCGTTGCGGCCCATGATGGCCACCGCTTCGTCGGGCGCGACGCGCAGCGACACATCGCGGATGACGTGCGATTCGCCGTAGGCCACGTTGAGTTCGTAGACTTCGAGCATCTGGATATCTCCTTCTCTCAATGGCCCAGGTACACGTCGATCACGCGCGGGTCGGCCTGCACCTCGGCCGCTGTGCCTTCGCTCAGCAACTTGCCCTGGTGCAGCACCGTGACGCGGTGTGCGATGCGCTTGACGAAGTCCATGTCGTGCTCGATCACGACCACCGACTTGCCGGCCGAGATGCGGCGCAGCAGGTCGCCCGTCTGCTCGCGCTCGCGCGGGCTCATGCCGGCCACCGGCTCGTCGAGCAGCAGCAGCTCGGGCTCCTGCATGAGCAGCATCCCGATCTCGAGCCACTGCTTCTGCCCGTGGCTGAGCTGCCCGGCGCGGTGGCCGAGCCGCTCGCTCAGGAAGACCTGCTCGGCCATGGCGTCGATGCGTTCGCGCACGGCGGGCGTGCGGCGAAAGGTCAGCGACTGCAGCAGGCCGTGCATGCGCGGCAGCGAGATCTCGAAGTTCTCCAGCACCGTGAGGTCTTCGTAGACCGAAGGCGTCTGGAACTTGCGGCCCACGCCGGCGCGCACGATCTCGTATTCGTTCAACCGCCCGAGGTCCTGGCCGTTGAACAGCACGCGGCCCGCGCTGGGTTTGGTCTTGCCGCACACCATGTCGAGCAGCGTGGTCTTGCCCGCGCCGTTCGGGCCGATGATCACGCGCAGCTCGTTGCGCTCGACCGAGAGGCTCAGCCCGTCCACGGCCTTGAAGCCGTCGAAGGACACGGTGAGGTCTTCGATGCGCAGGATCTGTTCGTTCGAGTGCGAGAACGCCGCCGCCGCTTGCGGCATGCCCCCGTTGGGCATCGTCATCGTGGCGTTCATGGCGCCACCTCCGCACTCCGTCGACGCATGAGCTTCTCGCCCAGGCCCGCGAGCCCGTTCGGCATCGCCCACACCACGAGGATGAACACAGCGCCGAGGAAGTACAGCCAGCCTTCGGGAAAGGTCTCCGACAGGTACGACTTGAGAAAGCCGATGAGCAGCGCGCCGATCACCGCACCGGGAATCGACAGTCGCCCGCCGACCGCCGCATAGATCACCATCTCAACCGAAGCGACCACGCCGATCACGCCCGGCGCGATCAGCCCCACCTGCAGGCTGTAGAACGCTCCGCCGATGGCCGAAAGCACTGCTGCCACCGCGAACACGAAGGCCTTCATGTGCGCCGTGTTGTAGCCGCTGAAGCGCACGCGGTCTTCCTTGTCGCGGATGGCGATCAGCAGCTTGCCGAAGCGGCTGCGCACGATGGCGAGCGACACCATCATCACCAGCGCGATGGCCGCCACCTCGACGAAGTACATCGTGCGCTTGGCCTCGTCGGTGGCGATGTCCCAGCCCAGCAGCGTGCGGAAATCGGTGATGCCGTTGGCACCGCCGGTGTCGCCCTGCTGGCCGACGACCACCACGGTGAGCGTGAGCGCCAGCGACAGCGTGACGATCGCGAAGTACACGCCGCTCACGCGTCGCTTGAAGATCGCGTACGAGAACACATAGGCCAGCACAGCAGGAATCAAGAGAATGCCCACGACCGTCCAGCCCAGCGAGTGGAAGGGCTGCCACCACGCGGGCAGCTGCTCGACGCTGCTCCACACCATGAAGTCCGGCAGCTCGGGCGCGGAGGCTTCGAGCTTGAGGAACATCGCCATCATGTAGCCGCCCAGGCCGAAGAACATGCCCTGGCCCAGGCTCAGCACGCCGCCGTAGCCCCAGGTGAGCACCACGCCCACCGCGACGAACGCGAAGGCCAGGTACTTGCTGATGAGGTTCAGGCGGAACGGATCGAGCGTGAGCGGCAGCACCACGGCCAGCAGCACCAGCACCGCCACCATCGCGCCGAGGTCGCGGGTGCGTTGAGGAGAAAGACCGTGCATGCGTCAGCTCCTCGCGCGCGTGGCGAACAGGCCGTTGGGCCGGAAGTACAGCACCGCGATCACCAGCAGCAGGATCGTGGCCTTGGCCATCGAGCCGCTCATGAGGTACTCGAGCCAGGTCTGCGACTGCGCGATGGCAAAGCCCGAGAGCGCGGTGCCGATGAGGCTCTGCACGCCGCCGAACACCACCACGATGAACGAGTCGACGATGTACAGCTGGCCCGTGCCAGGGTTGGTCGAGCCGATCATCGTGAACACCGAACCGGCGATGCCCGCCAGGCCCGAGCCCAGCGCGAAGGTCATCGCGTCGACGCGGTGCGTGTCGATGCCCACTGCGCCGGCGATGGCGCGGTTCTGCGTCACCGCGCGCACCTTCAGGCCCCAGGGCGTGCGGTACAGCAGCAGGTACACGCCGACCGCGACGAGGGCGGTGAGCCCGACGATGAAGATGCGCGTGAGCGGCAGCTGGATGCCCGCCGTCGGCTCCCATGCGCCGGCGAGCCACGAGGCCAGCGGCACGCTGACCTCCTGCGCGCCGAAGATCGAGCGATAAGCCTGCTGCAGCATCAGGCTCAGGCCCCAGGTGGCCAGCAGCGTGTCGAGCGGCCGGTCGTAGAAGAAGCGGATGAAGCCCCGCTCCAGCAGGTAGCCGAACGCGAAGGTCACGGCGAACGCGAACGGGATCGCTGCGAACAGGTACAGGTCCATCCAGCCGGGCGCGAAGTGCGCGAAGAAGCGCGCCGCCAGGTAGGTCATGTAGGCGCCCAGCGCCATCAGCTCGCCGTGCGCCATGTTGATGACGCCCATCAGACCGAAAACGATGGCCAGTCCGATGGCCATGAGCAGCAGGATGGTGAACAGGCTCACGCCGTTGAACACCTGCATCACCGCGATGTCGAAGTTCATCGGGGTCAGACCTTCGGGAAGGGGTTGGGCTCGACCGGCTGCGGCGATTCCCACACGATGTCGAACTGGCCGTCGGGCCGTGCGCGGCCCACGCGCACCTTCTTCCACACGTGGTGATTGGTGGCGTGCACGCGCACCGTGCCTTCGGGCGCCTCGATCTCCACGCCCGCCGCGGCGGCCGTGACCTTGTCGACGTCGAAGGACTTGGCCTTCTCGACCGCGAGCTTCCAGAGGTACACGCTGTTGTAGGCCACCTCCATCGGGTCGCCGATCACGCGATCCTGCCCGTACCTGGCCTTGAAGGCCTTCACGAACTTCTCGTTGGCTGGCGACTTGATGCTCTGGAAGTAGCCCATGCAGGCGTAGTAGCCCGTGGCGTTGTCCTTGCCGATGCCGTCGATCTCGTTCTCGGACACCACGGTCGACAGCAGCACTTGCTTGCTGCCGTCGAGGCCCGCCGCGCGCAGCTGCTTGTAGAAAGCCACGTTGGAGCCGCCCACCACCGTGCTGTAGATGCAGTCGGGCTTGGCGGCCTTGATCTTGTTGATGATCGACGAGAACTCGGTGTGGCCCAGCGGCGCATATTCTTCGCCGAGCACCTTGCCGCCGGCCGTGGCAATGGCGGGCTTGGCGATCTTGTTGCAGGTGCGCGGGTAGATGTAGTCGGAGCCCACGAGGAAGAAGCTCTTGCCCTTCTCGCGCGCCATCCATTCGACCGCCGCGATGACCGACTGCGTGGCCTCCTGCGAGGGGTAGAACACGCGCTTGTCCTGCTCCTGGCCCTCGTAGTAGGTCGGGTAGAAGAGGAGGCCCTTGGCCTGGTTGAGCACCGGCAGCAACGCCTTGCGCGAGGCCGAGGTGTAGCAGCCGATGATGGCGGCGACCTTGTCGCGCTCCAGCAGCTTGCGTGCCTTTTCAGCGAACACCGGGTTCTCGCTGGCGCCGTCTTCGACCACCGCCTCGATCTTCTTGCCCAGCACGCCGCCGGCGGCATTGATCTCCTCGATGGCCAGTTTTTCGGCATCGACCAACGAGGCCTCGGCGATGGCGATGGTGCCCGAGAGCGAATGCAGCAGCCCGAGCTTCACGGTGGCGCCATCCTGCGCGGCCGCCAACCTGGCGACGCCGCCCGCGGCGCCCAGCACGATCATCGAGCCGCCGGTTTTCACGATCTGGCGGCGGTTGAAGGGGTTCGTCATGTCAAATTCCTTTGCTTTGGTTTTGTGCGAGTCATCAGGAACATCCGACCTTCGGCCGCCGTGCGTTGGGTGTCTCCTCCCGCGGCGCGGCGCCTGCAAACGAGCGACCGGTCACCAGTGCTTTTTTTCGCCGGGCAAGGCTCCGCCCCCGGATGGCGCGCATCCGTTTCGAAAAGGCTTCGTTGCGACCGAAAAACAAAAAAGCCCGAACCGGTGTTGAAACCGGTTCGGGCTTTGTTGCCCGACCCTTCGCTGGCAGCACTGGCAGCGGGGGTCGTATGAATGAAGGACTGAAAACGATTGCTCGTTGGGGCGGATTCTTCTCAACTCACCCCTGCATGGACATACGTTCTTTCGCTTATTGGCGGATACGCAGAACGTGTGGTATCCGCGCGCGCACTGGCGCGGCGCTGCCGTCAGCGCGGGCGGGCGAAGTCGGCTTCGATCCAGCCGGCGGCGCTGCCGGACGTGAGCTTGAAGGCAGGTGAGACGTTGACGCTCGCGAGCTCGCTGTCGTCTTCGTCGTCATGTGCGCTCAGCATGGCCGAGGGGTTGTCCTCGTCGGGCACGATGGCGAGCGACACGCGAATGCGCCGGCCGTCGCGCGCCGTGACCGTCACGCTCTTGTTGAGCGTGGCGTGCAATTGCTGCTCGTGGCGGCGGATCACTTCGGCGGCGGTCTTCACCAGCGTGGAAAACGCAGGCCCGTCGAGCGGCTTCGGGTTCTTCTTGTCGCGGCCCATGGTCCAGGGGCCGACCAGCGCCGGTTCGGGGTCGCCGTGGCGGGTCATCTCGACGGCCCAGCCGTCGTCTTCCTCGTTCTTGATGACGCGGGCGGTCCATTGGCCGTCGCGCCAGAGGCGGGGTTCCTGCAGGGGGAGGGTGTCGGAGTCGGTGGAGTCTGTGGCTTCGGTCATTCGGGTGCTTGTGTTCGTGCGCGGCCCATTTTCGCCTGCGCCTGCGTGCCGATGTAATGCTGCAGGCCATCGACCAATGCATCGAAGGCGGCGCGGCAGCGCGGACTGCTGCGAAGATCCTCGTGCATCGTGACCCAGGTCTCGAGCTTCAGGGAAAACGTGCGCCGCATCAGGCGCACCAGCGCCGCGTTGCGCAGGGCGAGCCCGGCCTGGCAGATGCCGATGCCCGCACCGGCGCGGATCAGCGCGAGCTGCGCCAGGTCGCTGTCGGTGCGCAGCGAGAAGGCATCGCGGCTGAAGCCCTTCAGCGACTTGCCCGCATTGCGCACGAAGGCCGAAGGCTGGTCGTAGCCGATGACCGAATGCGCCGCCAGTTCTTCGAGCCTGCGCGGTGTTCCATGACGGGCCAGGTAGTCCTTGTGCGCGTGGAAGCCGAGCTCGATCTGACCGATGCGGCGCGCCACCAGCTGCTCCTGCTTCGGGCGGACCATGCGCACGGCAATGTCGGCCTCGCGTCGCAGCAGGTCCTGGACGCGGTTGGTCGACACCAGTTCAATCTTCAGGGCCGGGTGTTGCTCGCGCAGCCGCGCGACGATGGGCGGCAGCACCTCGACGCCGATCACTTCGCTGGCGGACACCCGCACCACGCCGCGCACGCCCTCGCCCTGGCTGGTGGCGGCGCGCGCCAGGGAGGCGGCAGTGCTCTCCATTGCCTCGGCGTGGCCCCGCAGCGCCAGGGCAATTTCGGTCGGCATCAAGCCGACCTGCGAGCGCGTGAAGAGCACCACGCCCAGGGCTTTTTCCAGCGCCGCGACATGGCGTCCCGCCGTCGGTTGGGTGATGCCGAGCGCGCGCGCCGCACCGGAGAGCGAGCCCTCCCGCAGCACGGCGAGAAAGGAGCGATAGAGTTCCCAGCCGATGTTCGAGGTCATGCACAAATGTATAGCTGCTGGCTCATGTTCGGCAATTCCAATGGAATGGCCTGCGCTCCAGAATCCATCCATCGACAACTCTTCTGGAGCGTTTTCATGGCCCGCAGCAACACGGTTCTGGTTCTTGGTGCCACAGGCGGCATCGGCAGCGAGGTGGCGCGGCAACTGCGCGACGCGGGGTGGCAGGTGCGCGCACTGAAGCGCGGCGCGGCGGATACAGCGGCGCAGAAGGACGGCATCACCTGGATCTCCGGCGATGCGATGGACCGCCATGCCGTGGCCGAGGCCGCGAAGGGCTGCTCGGTCATCGTGCATGCGGTCAATCCCCCCGGCTACCGCCGCTGGCCGCAGCTGGTGCTGCCGATGCTCGACAACACCATTGCGGCCGCCACGGCCGAAGGTGCCACCATCGTGCTGCCCGGCACGGTCTACAACTACGGGCCGGATGCGTTTGCCCTGCTCGCCGAAGATTCGCCGCAGCGCCCCGCGACGCGCAAGGGCGCGATCCGCGTGGAGATGGAAAGTCGGCTCGAAGCCGCCAGCCGCCGCGGCGCCCGCGTGCTGATCGTGCGCGCCGGCGACTTCTTCGGCCCGAAGGCCGGCAACAACTGGTTCTCGCAGGGGCTGGTCAAGGCGGGAAAGCCGGTCGGCACGGTGAGCTACCCAGGCAGGAGCGGCATCGGCCACCAGTGGTCCTACCTGCCGGACGTGGCGCGCACCATGGTCGAGCTGCTGGAGCGCCGCGACAGGCTGGAGGCCTTCGCGAGCTTTCACATGGCCGGCCACTGGGATGCGGACGGCACGCGCATGAGCGGCGCCATCCGCCGCGTGGTGGCGCGCCGCACGGGTGTCGAACCGCGCGTGGCGGCCTTTCCGTGGTGGCTGCTGACCCTGGCTTCGCCGTTCTTCGCGACCTTTCGCGAGATGCGCGAAATGCGATACCTGTGGGAGACGCCGGTGCGGATGGACAATGCGCGGCTGGTCGCGTTTCTCGGCCGCGAGCCGCACACGCCGCTCGACGAAGCAGTCGAGGCTTCGCTCGAAGGCATGGCGTGCCTGCGCACGCCACCGGTGGCAGTGCCCGCCTGAAGATGCGGCAGAGGCGCGAGCAAACAGCCGCTCAGAAGACCGACAGCCCGGTCCGCGCGACGAAGAGTTCCAGCGCCTTCATTCCCAGCAACGAGTTGCCCGTGGCGTCCAGCGCGGGCGACCACACGCACAGCGTGAGCCGGTCGGGCACCACGGCCACGATGCCGCCGCCCACGCCGCTCTTGCAGGGCAGGCCGATGGAGAACGCCACGTCGCCCGCGGCGTCGTAGGTGCCGCAGGTGAGCATCAGCGCATTGATGCGCCGCGTCTGCCGCTCGCCGGTCACCTCGGCCCGGCCGTCGATCGGATGCGCGCCGTCGCGGCACAGGAAGGCCGCCGCGCGCGCCAGCTGGCGGCAGCTCATGCGCAGCGCGCACTGGTGAAAGTAGGTGTCGAGCACCACGGCCACGTCGTTGTCGATCTTGCCGAAGCTCTTCATGAAGTTGGCGAGCGCGATGTTGCGAAAGCCGGTCGCGGCCTCGGAGCGTGCCACCTCGTCGTCGAACGAGATCGGCTCGCCGCAGAGGCTGCCCATCAGCGCCAGGATGTCGGCCTTGGCGCCGCCGCCGGCCTGCAGCGCCTGGCTCACGAGGCGGTCGGCCACTGCGATGGCGCCCGCATTGATGAACGGATTGCGCGGCTTGCCCTGCTCGTTCTCCAGCTGCACCAGCGAGTTGAAGGGATTGCCCGAAGGCTCGCGGCCGATGCGCTCCCACAGTGCGTCGCCCATGCGCTGCATGGCCAGCGTCAGCGTGAAGAGCTTGGACACGCTCTGGATCGAGAACGGCGTTTCGGCATCGCCCGCGAAGGCCTCGGTGCCGTCGCAGGTGCGCAGCGCAATGCCGAGCTGGCGCGGGTCGATGCAGGCCAGCGCCGGGATGTAGCTGGCCACCGTGCCGGCGGTGCCCAGCAGCGGCCGCAGGGTGGCGACAATGTCGTCGAGCACCGGCTGGAAGTCCGTGTCCTTCATGCCCGCGCCTTTCGCCGATTGACCATCACGATGCCGAGGCCCACGCCCACCAGCGCCAGCATCAGCTGCAGCGTGAGCGGTTCGCCGAGCAGCGCCACGCCGAACACCAGCGCGAACAGCGGCGTCAGAAAGCTGAACGACGACATCTGCGTGGCAGGATAGTGCCGCAGCAGCCACATCCAGGTGAGGTAGCTCGCGAAGGCGCCGATCACGGTCTGCAGGCCGATCGAGGTCCATGCCCACGCCGAATACGAGAAGCCCCAGCGCTCGCCGAGCGCCAACGACAGCAGCGGGCACACGGCCGCGGTCACCGCCACCTGGTAGAACAGGGCCTTCTCGGCGCTCGCGGTGGCGAGCCGCGTGGTGCGCAGCGCCAGCGTGGTCAGGCCCCAGAGCATGCCGCCCACGATCGCCATCGCATCGCCAATCAGCTGGCCCGAACTTGAATGCCCGAAGCCTTCGCTGAACGCGAACAGCACCGCCGCGAAGGCGATGCCCAGGCCCAGCCACTGCAGGCCGCGCAGGCGCTCGGCGGGTACCCAGCGCGGCAGCAGCAGCGAAACCCAGAACGGCGCGGTGTACAGGAACACTGTGAGCCTCGAAGCCGAGGTGTGCTGCAGCCCCAGGTAGATGCAGGCGAACTCGCCCGCGAACAGCAGGCCCACGAGCAGCCCGCCCGGCAGCGTGCCGTCGCGCTCGAACAGCGGCACGCGGCGCCACAGGCACCAGAGCCAGAGCAGCGCCACGGCGCCCGCCATGCGCACCGAGGCCTGCCAGAGCGGAGGCACTTCGGCGACGGTGGTCTTGATGAGGATCTGCTGCAGGCCCCAGAACGCGCAGCATGCGATCAGAAGGCCGATGGCGAGGGAATCGAGGTGGGTCTTGCGCTGGATCATTCGTCGCGTTGTTGTTCGTTCACCGGCCGGCCACCGGATAAGGCGGCTTGCCCCGCGTGCCCACCATCAGGTCGGGCACCACGGTTTCGACATCGGGCACCGCGCGCGCGGCGCGTTCGAGCTTCCTGGCCACGGCGGCCGAGGGCACGCAGCCCTGCAGGTAGACCCAGCGCCGCTGGATCATCACCCACACGCTGGCCTTCTGCACGCCCGGCACGGCCGAGAGCGCGGCGCGCACCTTGGGCGCGAGCGGCTTGTCGTAGCGGTAGGCGTTGCTGTCGGTGCATTTGCCCGCGAGCCAGCAGCTGGTGCCGCGCTCCAGCCGCGAATGGGTCTGGGCACGGCGCTCCTCGGCGGTATAGAGCGGGCCTTCGGGCATGGCACAGGCGGGCTGGCCGGCGGAGACCTGGAAGAAGGGATCGTCGAACCAGTTCTGCTTGAGCGGTGCTGCCGGCTCCTGCGCCGCGACGTTCTGCGCAGCCAGCAGCACCGACACGCACATGAACGCAGCGCCGCGGCTCACAAGGGATGTTCCGTGTAGAAGCGCCCGCCGTGGAACAGCAGCGGCGAGGCGCCGGCGTTGTGGGTGCAGCGCTCCACCTCGCCGACGAAGATCACGTGGTCGCCCTCGTCGTAGCGGCTGCGGTTGAAGCATTCGAAGCTCGCCGCCGCACCGGCCAGCACCGGCGCGCCGCCAAGCCCCTCGGTGAAGGCCACGTCGGCCCAGCGGTCGATGTTCTTGGTGGCGAAGCGCTCGGCCAGCCCCTTCTGGTTGGCGGCCAGGATGTTGATGGCGTAGTGCGAGCCGGTGCTGAGCGCCGGCATCGAGCCGGCCGCGCGCGCCAGGCTCCACAGCACCAGCGGCGGCGCGAGCGATACCGAATTGAACGAGTTGGCCGTGAGGCCGACCAGCGTGCCTTCGGCCGAGCGCGCGGTGACGATGGTCACGCCGGTGGCGAACATGCCGAGCGCTTCGCGGAACTCGTCGGGCGAAAAGGTGGGGGGCTTGGCCCGGCGGGGAGTGGTCACGGAAAAGGCTGGGCGATGATCGGCAGGAGGACCATTTTGGCTCAGCGCATGGCGGGCTGCTTGGCCGGGCCCATCAACTCTGTCACGAGCCGGGTATAGGCACTGGCGGCGGCCGAGGGCGTGCGGCCCGCAAGCGTCACCAGGCTGTAGTGCGTCCGCATGCCTGCAAAGCCGACGATCGGCAGGGGCGCGAGGGCGTTCGTGTCGGTGTCCAGGGCCGGCGCATGTGGCGCGAGGATCACCGCATTGGCAGTCAGGGCCAGGTGGCGAAGGGTGCCGGCGTCGTCGCAGGTCACGCTGAATGCGCCGCGGTCGCTGCGCGGAGTCTGGCGATCGAAATATGCGGCCACTTCGGCGGGCAGGTTCGGACCGGCCAGGGGATGGTCCATGGCCTTTTCCAGCGTCACCTGCTTCAGGCGGCGCAGCGGGTGCCTGGGCTGCACGAAGAACGAGACCGGCAGGTCGGGCAGGCGCGCGAGCTTCAGTCCGGGCTGCTTCTTCAGGTCGCGGGTGTCGGCGATGAACAGGTCCAGCTGCCGCCGGTGCAGGCGCTCGCAGAGCGTGGCGGTGTCGGCCACTTCCATGCGCATGAGCAGTTGCGGATGGCGCTGCGTCATCAGCGACAGGGCCATGCGGCCGAGCGTGCTGGCGGCGAAGGGGCCGAGACCCACGGCAAGGCTGCCGATCGCGAGGCCTTCGAGCTGCAGCACGTCGCGCTGGATCTGCTGCGCATCCGCGAGGAGCTCGCGGGCGCGCGCGAGCACGAGCTCGCCTGCCTGCGTGAAGCGCACGGTGCCGTAGGCGCGGTCGATCAGGCGCGCTTGCAGGCTGTCCTCGAGGGTGTCGATGCTGCGCGAGAGCGCGGGCTGCGACAGGTGCACGGCCTGCGCGGCGCGGCCGAAGCTGCCCTGCTCCGCGAGCGCGACGAGATGCTGGAGCTGGCGCAGCTGCATTTTGCGTTCTGGTTAAAAAGAGAACTCATATTTTGCATTTGCCAATGCTTCGAGCGATTCGGAGAATCGCTCGCTGTTCCTGCTTTTCGCCAAAGACAAAGAGACACGATGCACGCTTTTTCCTTCTCTGCCGTCCTCGCCGCACTGGCTTGCGCGCTCGGCGGCGCGCCGTCCTTCGCGCAGATCGCGCCCAAGGCGCCCGAGTCCGCCACGCTGAAGGCCAATGCCGCCATGGCAAGGGCGCTGCCCTTCGCCAACCGGCAGGACTTCGAGGACGCGATGCGCGGCTTCATCGGCACGGTGCCCGATGCGGCGGTGCCCGGCGCCGGCCCGCGCCCGGCCTGGAGCATGAAGCCCTATGACTTCCTCAAGGCGAACGAAGCGGCCGACACGGTCAACCCGAGCCTGTGGCGGCAGGCGCAGCTCAATGCGATTCACGGCCTGTTCAAGGTGACCGATCGTGTCTACCAGGTGCGCGGCTTCGACATCGCGAACATGACCATCGTCGAAGGCGACAACTCGCTGATCGTCATCGATCCGCTGCTCACGGCGGAGACCGCGCGCGCCGCGCTCGCGCTGTACCGGCAGCACCGGCCGAAGAAGCCGGTCGGCACGGTGATCTACACGCACGGGCACGCCGACCACTTCGGCGGCGTGAAGGGCGTGGTCAGCGAAGACGATGTGGCTGCCGGGAAGGTGCAGGTCATTGCACCCTCGGGTTTCATGGAAACGGCAGTGGCGGAGAACATCCTCGCGGGCAACGCGATGAGCCGGCGTTCGCAGTACCAGTTCGGCACGCTGCTGCCGCCCGGTGTGCGCGGGCAGGTCGATACCGGCCTGGGCAAGGCGCTCGCGCGCGGCACCATCACGCTGATCGCGCCCACGTCGACCATCGAGAAGGCCACGGAGCAGCGCACCATCGATGGCGTGGAGATCGTGTTCCAGCTGGTGCCCGGTTCGGAGGCGCCGTCGGAAATGCTCATGTACCTGCCGCAGTTCCGCGTGCTCAACATGGCGGAGGACGTGACGCACAACATGCACAACCTCTACACGATCCGCGGCGCCGAAGTGCGCGACGGCAACCTGTGGGCCAGGTACATCGACCAGGCGCGCGTGGCCTTCGGCGAAAAGACGGACGTGCTGATCGCCCAGCACCACTGGCCCACCACCGGCCGCGATCGCATCGTCGACCTGCTGAAGAAGCAACGCGACATGTACAAGTTCATCAACGACCAGTCGCTGCGCCTGCTCAACCACGGCTACACCGCGGCCGACATCGCCGAGACGCTGCGCATGCCTGCGAGCCTGGAGCAGGAATGGTCCGCGCGCGGCTACTACGGCACGCTGCGGCACAACGCCAAGGCCGTGTACCAGAAGTACCTGGGCTGGTACGACGCCAATCCGGCCAACCTGAATCCGCTGCCGCCGGTGGACCATGCGAAGAAGACGGTCGAATACATGGGCGGTGCCGACGCCGTGATCGCACGCGCCCGCGAAGACTTCAGGCAGGGCGAGTTCCGCTGGGTCGCGAGCGCGATGAGCCAGGTTGTCTACGCCGATCCCGCCAACCGCGCGGCACGCGAACTCGGCGCCGATGCGCTCGAGCAGCTGGGCTACCAGTCGGAGGCCGGCACCTGGCGCAGCGCCTACCTGGTGGGCGCGATGGAACTGCGCAACGGCGTGCCGAAGATCCCCGGCGCCAGCAGCTCGAACGCCGACACGCTCAAGGCCGTGAGCAACGACCTGTTCTTCGACTTCCTCGGCGTGCGGCTCGATGCCGCCAAGGCCGAGGGCAAGGCGATGGTCATCAACTGGCACTTCACCGATTCGAACCAGAAGTTCGTGCTGACGCTGGAGAACTCGGCGCTCACGCATGTGGCGGGCCTGCAGGCGAGCGGGGCGGATGCCACCGTGACGCTGGGCCGCGCGACGCTCGATGCGATCACGCTGAAACAGACGACTTTTCCCGAGGCGGTTCAGTCGGGACTGGTGAAGATCGAAGGCAACCGCGCGAAGCTCGGCGAGCTGCTGTCGATGCTCGATACCTTCGAGCCGATGTTTCCCGTGGTCGAGCCGCGCAAGCAAGCCGCCCGCAGCCAGGATCAGCCAAAGAACCAGTAGCAGACCGCAACCGCCGCCACCACGCCCGCCAGTTCGGCCGCGAGCGCGCAGGCCACCGCATGCCGCGCGCGCTGGATGCCGACCGCGCCGAAGTACACCGCCAGCACGTAGAAGGTGGTCTCGGTGCTGCCCTGGATGGTGGCGGCCACGAGGGCCGGGAAGCTGTCCACGCCCTGGCTCTTCATGGTTTCGATCAGCATCGCGCGCGCCGCGCTGCCCGAGAAGGGCTTGACCAGGGCGGTGGGCATGGCGTCGACGAAGCGCGCATCCCAGCCGCCCGCGCTCACCAGCCAGCGCAGGCCGCCGAGCACGAAGTCCAGCGCACCCGAGGCGCGCAGCACGCCGACCGCGCACAGCATCGCCACCAGGTAGGGCAGCAGGTTCTTCGCGATATCGAAGCCTTCCTTCGCGCCCTCGATGAAACACTCGTAGACCTTGATGCGGCGGATCGCACCGGCCAGCAGGAACACGATGATCACGCCGAACAGCGCAAGATTGCCCATGAGCGAGGAGAGCGACGCAATGGCCGCCGCCGAGAGCGTGCCCAAGAGCGCCATGAAGCCGCCCAGCAGCAGCGCGCCCGGCACCAGGTAGGCCAGCACCACCGGGTCCCACAGCCGCAGGCGCTGCGCCACGGCCACCGAGAGCAGGCCGACCAGCGTCGATGCGCTGGTGGCCAGCAGGATCGGCAGGAACACCATCGTCGGATCGCTCGCGCCCTGCTGTGCGCGGTACATGAAGATCGTCACGGGCAGCAGCGTGAGCGAAGAGGCGTTGAGCACCAGGAACAGGATCTGCGCATTGGTGGCCGTGACCGGATCGGGGTTGAGCCGCTGCAGCTCGCGCATCGCCTTCAGGCCGATGGGCGTGGCCGCGTTGTCGAGCCCGAGCGCATTGGCCGCGAAGTTCATCGTGATCAGGCCCAGCGCCGGATGGCCCGCGGGCACGCCGGGCATGAGCCGCCGGAACAGCGGGCCCAGCAGGCGCGCGAGCCAGCCCACCAGCCCCGCCGCCTCTGCGATGCGCAGGAAGCCGAGCCACAGTGTGAGCGTGCCGAACAGCAGCACCATCACCTCGACCGCGAGCCGCGCCATCGCGAACAGGCTTTCGACGATCGCCGCGAAGACCGCCGGATCGCCGCCCACGAGCCAGCGCCCGAGCGCCGCCAGCATCGCCACTGCGAAGAAACCCAGCCACAAGCCGTTGAGCACGCGTGTCCTTTTTCCTTTTTTTGTGAGCGCGATCATAGGGCTGCGCCCAAGCCCACCGCCGGCTACAGTGCGGGCCATGGCAGCCTCTTGCTCTATCCGCAGACTCGCAGCCCTGGTGTGGGTCGCCGTGGCCTCGGCGTGGCTGGCGGGCTGCGCGGGCCTGCCGCCGCCACAGCCCAGCGCGCCGTCCGCGGCCATCACCGATGTCGCTGACACTGCGCTCGGCCAGCTGGCGCGGCTGCGCGCGCCGCAGGAGCCCGCATCGCTGTCGGGCTTCCGGCTGCTGCCGGAGGCGGCCTTTGCCTTCGACGCGCGCATTTCGCTCGCGCGGCATGCCGAGAAGTCGCTCGACGTGCAGTACTACCTGATCCAGAACGACGACGTCGGCCTGCTGCTGCTGCGCGAACTGCGCGAGGCCGCCGCGCGCGGCGTGCGGGTGCGCCTCCTGGTGGACGATCTCTACACCGCCGGCGAGGACGAGGTGTTCAGCGCGCTTTCGGCCTTTCCCAACGTCGAGGTGCGGCTGTTCAATCCGCTGCCTTCGCGTGCCGACTCGTTCGCGCTGCGGCTCCTGTTCTCGCTGGGCGACTTCGGCCGCATCAACCACCGCATGCACAACAAGCTGCTGGTGGCCGACAACAGCTTTGCCGTCTCGGGCGGCCGCAACATCGCCAACGAATACTTCATGCGCGGCACGGCGGCGAACTTCATCGACATGGACGTGCTCTCCTGCGGGCCGGTGGTGCGCCGGATGTCCGAAGGCTTCGACCGCTACTGGAACAGCGAGCATGTCTGGCCCATCGAGCGCATCGTGCCGCAGCGCATGGCGGCCGAAGAGGCGCAGAAGCGCTTCGACGCCCTCGCGGCCGCCGCGCTGCCCGACGTGCGCATCCGCCCGCGCGACGTGCTGGACCATTCGCCCGTGGGCGAACAGCTCGCCACCGGCAGGCTCGAGCTGCAATGGGCGCCATCCACGCTGTTCGTGGACGACCCCGCGAAGATCACGCGCAACTCCGAGGCGGCCTACGAGGGCAGCGTGACCGCAGGCGCGCTCGGCGTCATCAATTCGGCCAGGCGCGAAGTCAAGATCGGTTCGCCCTATTTCATTCCCGGCGCGCGCGGCATGGCGATGATGAAGCAGGCCATCGAGCGTGGCGGGCGCATCACCGTGGTGACCAACTCGCTCGGCGCCACCGACGAACCGCTGGCCTACGCGGGCTACGAACGCTACCGCGCCGACATGCTGAAGATCGGCGTCACCATCTACGAAATCGCGCCCCGGCTGACCGGGCGCTCGGGGCGTCGGCAATTTCGGGCACTCGATCAGCCGGCTGCACGCCAAGCTCGCGGTGATCGATGGCGAGCGCATCTTTGTCGGCTCCATGAACCTCGACCGCCGCTCGGCCGCGGTGAACACCGAAATGGGCCTCGTGATCGACAGCCCGGCGCTCGTGGCCGACTACGAAAGGCTCATGAGCGGCGAGCGCGTGAGCCTGGGCTACCGGCTGCGGCTCGCGCCGGGCGGGCGCCGCGTGCAATGGCTGGAATACGACGACGCCGGCGGCGACATCGTCCACGAGGACGAGCCCGGCGAGTTTCTCTGGCTGCGCTTCAAGAACTGGCTGCTGCTGCCGATCGTGGGTGAAGAGCTGCTGTAGCGCGCGCTCAGGGCACCTCGATCAGCAGGTCCGGCCGAAAGCCTTCCTGTTCGCCCTTGCCCTTGTAGCCGAGCGGGTTGGCGACCACGCGGCAGCCGTCCTTCACGTAGTCGGAGGGGCAGTGCAGGTGGCCGTGCAGCCACAGCCGGGCGCGCGGCAGCAGCGCATCGAGCGAATTGCAGAAGCCCGCGGTGCCGGGCGTGAGGCCGTAGCGTGGATCGGCGCTGGCGAGGCTGGGCGCGAAATGCGTGATGGCGACCGTGGCGCCGTCGAAAGGCTCGGCCAGCGCCTGTTCGAGCCAGGCCTGGCAGGCCAGCCCCTGCTCCCGCATGGCGCCGGCCATGAAGGGCTGGCCATGGCGCACCGTGGCGGCTTTCTCGAGATAGAAGTCGGCCGCGCGCATGGCCTTGCCGCGCTTCTTGAGCGCCTCGGCCAAGCCGTCGGTGGGTTCCACCAGCGCGTCGAAGTCGGCCCAGAGCGTGGTGCCGATGAAGCGGATGCCGTCGATCACCAGGGTCTCGCGCTCCAGCCAGAGAATGTCGAGCTCCCGGCACAGCGCGCGCAGGCGCTCGTGGGTCTGGTCGAAATCGGTGTTGTCGTATTCGTGGTTGCCCGGCACGTACATCACAGGCACCGGCCAGCCGTTGCGGGGCGAGAAACGGCCCAGGCCGAAGTCGGGGTCCGTTAGGCGCGAGCCTTCCTGGTAGGAGCCGATGTCGCCCGCCAGCACCAGCATGTCGGCGCCGGGCGCAGGCTCGGCCTGGAAGCGGGGGTGGGACTCCAGGTGCAGGTCGGACAGCAGTTGCAGCTTCATCTTGCGCATCGTGTGGCCAGTCTAGGGGAATCAGCCCATGCAAAAAGCGCATGAAGTGGGGCTTTCAATATTAGGGATAACCCCTATTCTTAGGACATCAACCACTCCAGCGCAGCCAAAAGCAGCGCACTGTCATGTTCAGCCTCATTGCCCAAGTGGCCCGTTTCTTCCGTTCCTCCGACGCCAGCGCCCCGGCCAGCCATGCCGCCGCGCTGATGGAAAGCGCCGATGTCCGCGCCGGCCGCGGTGCGCATCACGCGCAGGAACTGCGCGCTGCCGCCAGCGCCTGGCTCTCGGTCGTCCGCTGAAAGCCCTCGGTCATCCGGGCACCTTCTGCCCGAGGACCGAATCCGCAAAAGCCGCCGCGGCCGAGCGCAGCAGCGCGGTGCGCAGCCACTCGTGCGCATGCCCATGCTGCGCGCGCCGGTGCCAGATGGCGTCGACGTGCACCATCGGCTGGTCGAACGGCAGGTCGCGCAGCACCAGCTGCTCGTCGATGCCGGTCACGGTCACGAAATGGCGCGGCAGGACCGTCAGCAGGTCTGAATTGGCGACCACCCGGCCGGCCGTGAAGAACTGGTTCACCGTCACCACGATGCGCCGCTCGCGCCCCAGGGCGCCCAGCGTCTGGTCGATGAAGCCGTAGGGACGCCCCGAAAAGCTCACGAGCAGGTGCCGCGCGGCGCAATAGTCGTCCAGCGTGAGCGGCGCATTCGCGAGCGGATGGCCGCGCCGCATCACGCAGACGTACTGGCCCAGGTAGAGCCGCTGGGTCTCGAACGCCACGCCCACGCCCGACTGGCCGCGTGCCGCCAGGCTGGCGATCACGGCCGGAAAGTAGCCGATCGCCATGTCGACTTCTTCCTGCTCCAGCATCCGCCGCGGATCGCGGGTCGTCAGCGGCAGAACGCGCAGCGAGATAGCGGGCGCTTCCTTCTCCACGATCCGGACCAGCCCCGGGATGAGTTCGGCGGCGGTGGCGTCGGCCATGGCCAAGAGGAAGGTGGTGTCCGCGGTCGCTGCGTCGAACTCGCCCGGCGCCAGCGTGTGCTGCAGTTGCCGCAGCGCGTCGCGCACCGTGGGCCAGAGCGCCAGCGCGCGCGGCGTGGGCTCGACGCCTGCGCCCGAGCGGCGCACCAGCTCGTCGCCGAGCACTTCGCGCAGGCGGCGCAGCGCATTGCTCACGGCGGGCTGGGTGATCGACAGGTTGCGCGCGGCGCGCGTGAGGTTGCGCTCCGCCATCACCTCGTCGAAGACGCGGAGCAGGTTGAGGTCGAGTGTGCGGAAGTTGACGTCCATCAGTGATGTGAATGATAAACATCAGAAAGATAAAGTTGCAAAACACTAGGGCAAACCCTAATATCTCCCCATCGGCATCAGCCATTCGTCCCACGGAGGGATTCATCATGACCAGCTTTGTCCACGTAGACCAACCCACTGTCCACCCCGGCGTCCAGCGCGCCGAGATCCTGTTCGGCCAGATCAAGGCCGCACGCGCCGGCGCGAACGGTTCGCGCCCGCTGATCGCCCTGCTGATCGTCGCCGTTGCCGCGGCGGTGATGGTGGTGGCCGACAAGCTCGTTTCCAACTGGGACGAAGGCGCGCTGCTCGCCGCCTGGGCCGTGCTCTGCGCCGCCGCCTTCGGTATTGCCGCGCTGTTCGCCGGCTCGCTGCGCGCTCCCCTGGCCCGCGTGGCCGGTGCCTGGAACGCGGCCGCCGCGCGCCGTGCCTCGGCCCGCGCCGACGCCCGCTTCCTCGAAACCGCGCAGAACGACCCGCGCGTGATGCAGGAACTGCAGGCCGCCACGTGGCGCCAGGAGTCCGAAGGCAAGGTGTCCGCCGCGGTCGTCGCCAAGGTGGACGCAGTGGCCCGCGCGGCCGCACGCTCCAGCGAAGCGCGCATGCCGACGCTCTACGAAGCCATGCGCCGCATGAACAGCTCGCGCTACTACTGATCGATCGGCGCCAGCCGCCGGCCGTTCAATGAAAAAGCCGCCCCTCCGGGCGGCTTTTTTGCGTGTGCGGACAGGCCGCACAAGACCCGGGGACCGGCGTCAGGCCGCCAGGCGCTGCTCGATGGCGGCCTTGGTTTCCGGCAGTTCCTTCGGCAGGTGGTGCGCCAGCTGCTGGAACAGCTCGGCATGCAGCTTCAGCTCGGCCTGCCAGGCAGCCTTGTCCATGCTGGTGACCGTGGCGAACTGCTCGGCGCTGAAGTCCAGGCCGTTCCAGTTGAGGTCTTCGTAGCGCGGGCTCACGCCGGTGATGTGCTCGGTGCCCTTGGCGGTGCCTTCGACGCGGTCGATCATCCACTTGAGAACGCGCATGTTCTCGCCGTAGCCGGGCCAGACGAACTTGCCGTCGGCGCCCTTGCGGAACCAGTTGGTGGTGTAGATCTTCGGCAGCTTGGCGCCCGAGGCCTCGAGCTTCTTGCCCAGGTCGAGCCAGTGCTGGAAGTAGTCGCTCATGTTGTAGCCCGTGAACGGCAGCATTGCGAATGGGTCGCGGCGCACCACGCCCTGCTGGCCGGCGGCCGCGGCGGTGGTTTCGGAGCCCATGGTGGCGGCCATGTAGACGCCCTCGACCCAGTTGCGGGCCTCGGTCACGAGCGGCACGGTGGTCGAGCGGCGGCCGCCGAAGATGAAGGCATCGATGGCCACGCCCTTGGGATCGTCCCAGGCGTCGTCGAGCGCGGGGTTGTTGATGGCGGCCACGGTGAAGCGCGAATTCGGATGCGCGGCCTTGGCGCCGGTTTCCTTGGCGATCTGCGGCGTCCAGTCCTTGCCCTGCCAGTCGATCAGGTGCGCGGGCAGCGTGCCGGTGTCCTGCTCCATGCCTTCCCACCAGACGTCGCCGTCGTCGGTGAGCGCGACGTTGGTGAAGATCACGTCGTGGTCCAGGCTGTCCATGCAGTTCGGGTTGGTCAGCATGTTGGTGCCGGGCGCCACGCCGAAGTAGCCGGCCTCGGGGTTGATCGCGTAGAGGCGGCCGTCCTTGCCGGGCTTGATCCAGGCGATGTCGTCGCCGATGGTGGTGACCTTCCAGCCTTCGAAGCCGGCGGGCGGCACCAGCATCGAGAAGTTGGTCTTGCCGCAGGCGCTCGGGAAGGCGGCGGCCACGTGGTATTTCTTGCCCTGGGGGTTGGTCACGCCGAGGATCAGCATGTGCTCGGCCAGCCAGCCTTCGTCGCGGCCCATGTTCGAGGCGATGCGCAGCGCGAAGCACTTCTTGCCCAGCAGCGCATTGCCGCCGTAGCCCGAGCCGTAGCTCCAGATCTCGCGCGTTTCGGGGTAGTGGACGATGTACTTGGTCTTGTTGCAGGGCCAGGCCACGTCCTTCTGGCCGGCCTCGAGCGGCGCGCCCACGGTGTGCACGCAGGGCACGAATTCGCCGTCGGCGCCAAGCACCTCGTACACCGCCTTGCCCATGCGGGTCATGATGCGCATGTTGACCGCCACGTAGGGCGAGTCGGAGAGCTCGATGCCGATGTGGGCAATGGGCGAGCCCAGTGGGCCCATGCTGAACGGCACCACGTACATCGTGCGGCCCTTCATGCAGCCGTCGAACAGCGGCTGCAGCGTGGCGCGCATTTCGGCCGGGGCCATCCAGTTGTTGGTGGGGCCGGCGTTTTCCTTTTTCTCGGAGCAGATGAAGGTGCGGTCCTCGACGCGCGCCACGTCGCTCGGATCGGACACCGCGAGGAAGGAGTTGGGGCGCTTGGCCGGATTGAGCTTCTTGAAGGTGCCCGCGTCGACCAGCTGCTGGCAGAGGCGGTCGTACTCTTCCTTGCTGCCGTCGCACCAGTGGATGGCCTGGGGTTTGCAAAGCGCGGCCATGTCGGCCACCCAGGCAATCAGTTTTGCGTTCTTGACGTACGAGGGTGCCTGGATGGCGAGGCCCTGCATCGTGGGTGCGTTCATCGGAAATCTCCTAAGTTGAAAAAATCGTCTTTCCGAACGGGACGCCGCGCCTGCGATGGCGCGGAGGTCCGTTTGAGAAAACGTTTTCGCTTCGGGAGACTGCGTCAACGCGGGCCGCACGACCCGCGGACGAGGACGCAAATGGCTGTCAGGCCAAGTAGACGGCGATGGATGCCAGCAGCAGCATCAGCACGCCGCCGGCCAGCGGGAGCACGAGCGGCATCAGGTGCACGATCGATTCGACGGCGTCTTTTTCAACGGCGGCGGCGTGGCCGGGCTCGACGGGAGTAGGGTTGGACATTGATTACCTCGAATACGCAAATACGGAAAACTGCGGCCATTTTACCGGCGGCCCCCGGCAGCACGGTCTAGGGGGTTGCGAGCCCCTTCAGTGCTGCTCCTCGGCCTCGAAGCCGGCCTCGTGCAGCGCGCCCAGCACGCTGGCCAGGTGCGCCCGTCCGCGGGTCTGCAGCACCAGCTCGATGTCGACGTTCTGGGCTGCCAGCATGGTAAACGCTCTTTGGTGATGAACCTCATCGACGTTAGCGCCCGCTTCCGCCACAGTGGCCGTGATCTGGGCCAACGAGCCCGGCACATCGCGCGCGCTCACCCGGACGCGCGCCAGCCGGCCGGCCCGCACCATGCCGCGTTCGATGATGGCCGCCAGCAGCAGCGGGTCGATGTTGCCGCCTGAAAGCACCAAGCCCACGCGCTTGCCCTTGAAGCGTCCCGGATGCCGGATCAGCGCCGCCAGGCCGGCCGCGCCCGCGCCCTCGACCAGCGTTTTCTCGATTTCGAGCAGCATCAGCACGCCCTGCTCGATGTCGCCTTCGTCGACCAGCAGCAGGTCGTCCACATGCTTGGCGATGATCTCGCGCGTGAGCACGCCGGGCGTTCCGACCGCAATGCCTTCGGCGATGGTGCTCTTGCCCTGCAGGTGCTGGGTGCCCTTGACGGCATTCACCATGCCCGGAAAGCGCGTGGTCTGCACGCCGACGATCTCGATGCCGGGCTTGCGCTCGCGCGCCGCGATCGCCATGCCCGCGATCAGCCCGCCGCCGCCGACCGACACCACCAGCGTGTCGAGGTCGGGCACCGCATCGAGCATTTCGAGCGCCACGGTACCCTGGCCCGCGATGATGGCTTCGTCGTCGTAGGGGTGGACGAAGGTCAGCCCCTCGCGTTCGGCCAGCTCCAGCGCATGCGTGCGCGCCGCCTCGAGCGTGTCGCCGTGCAGTACCACTTCGGCGCCGAAGCCGCGCGTGCGCTCGATCTTCACGCCGGGCGTGAAGCGCGGCATCACGATGAGCGCGCGCAGGCCGAGCCGCTGCGCGTGGTAGGCCACACCCTGGGCGTGGTTGCCGGCCGACATGGCCACCACGCCGCGCGTTGCTTCCTGGCCCTCCAGAAGATCGACCAGCTTGTTGCACGCCCCCCGCTCCTTGAACGAGGATGTGAACTGCAGATTCTCGAACTTCAGGTAGACCTGGGCGCCCACGATTTCGGAGAGCGTGCGCGATTCGACGCAGGGCGTGTTGAGCACCTGACCCTCGAGACGCGCCGCGGCGCGCCGGATTTCTTCGATTCCGACCATGGCGGGCATTGTGGCTGGAATCGCCTCATCAGGGTTTTTACCGCTCGCGCGTCTTCCCGAAGCCAAAAGTCTGCGTTATGGTCGCCCCAAGAAGTTCCTCGTCTGGAGGTTGTCCGATGGTCAAGCGTGCGGGTGTCGATGTGGTGGCTGCTGCGGTACGCGGGCAGGCATTGCCGTCGCCCGGGCTCAAGGGTGCGCCGGTGCTCGAACTGATGTGTTCGCACTTCGTGCTCACGCTGGCCGCCAAGCAGGGGCCGCGCTTCAACGTGCGCCGCGACATCAACGGCCTGCTCTCGCTCACCGGCCGCCACCTGGTGTGGCCGGCCGCGGTGCTGCAGCGGCTGCGCGAATTCCTGGGCCGGCGCTGCGCCGGCAACGAGGCCTGGAAGGGCGTCGAGAATTTCGACGGCCGCACGCTGCTCGAGCGGCACGGCGTGTGGCGCGGGCCCTACGAGGAAGGCACGCTGTTCTTCTACCTCGACGAATACGCCAAGGACTACCCCAAGGACCTGCTCTCGGTGCTGGCCGTCACGCGCGACTGGCTCACGCATGCGCTGCGCAAGCAGTCGACCTTGGTCGAGAAGAACATCGATGCGCTCGCGGGCCTGCTGCAGCTCAACAAGGCCGAGCGCGCGCTGCTGCTCTACGGCACGCTCGCGCGCTACCAGCGCGACCTGCGTTCGCTGCTGGTCGAGTTCAAGGTCAACAACGCGCCCGAGGCCTATGCCGCCATTGCCGACATCGCGGGCGTCAATGCCACCGAGGTGGGCGAGGCCCTGCGGGCAGGCTCGCGGCTGGAACGCATCGGGCTGGTCGAGAACCTGATTTCCGAGCACAACATCACCGACCTGGCCGACCTCATGAAGGTCAGCGAGAAGCTGCCGCCGGTGCTGATGCGCGAATACCGCGACCACAACGAACTGATGGCCGTGTTCACGCGGCCTTCCGCCAAGAGCGCGCTCACCACGCACGACTTTTCCTTCGTCGAGGAAGACGCGCAGATGCTCGTCACGCTGCTGCGCGCGGCGGTGGCGCGCAAGGAGCCCGGCGTCAACGTGCTGCTCTACGGGCCGCCCGGCACCGGCAAGACCGAGCTCGCCAAGGTGGTGGCGCAGGCGGCGGGGCTCGAGCTGTTCGAGGTCGAATACGCCGACCGCGACGGCAATTCGCTGTCCGGCCGCGACCGCTACCGCTCGCTGCAGATCGCGCAGGTGTTTCTCAAGGGAAGCGCGCAGGCTGCGCTGCTGTTCGACGAAGTCGAGGACGTGTTCCCGCCCATCAGCACCGAGGCCGCGCAGTTCATGGCGCGCGCCGAGCAGATTCCCGCGCCCACCAGCGGCAGCGTGAGCGGCAAGGCCTGGGTCAACCAGATCCTCGAGGCCAACCCGGTGCCCACGCTGTGGGTCACCAACCGCATCGAGCAGATCGACCCGGCGTTCCGGCGCCGCTTCGCCTACCACCTGGAGCTCAAGTCGCCACCGCCCGGTGCGCGCGAGCAGCTCGTGAAGAAGACGCTCGAAGGCATCGTCGTGTCCGAGGCCTTCACCGCCAAGCTGGCCGAGCGCAAGGGCCTCACGCCCGCGCAGATCCGCACCGCGGTGCGCTTTGCGGGGCTGGCGCAGACGGAGGACGGCGCCTCGATGGAGGCGCTGATCGAGCGCCAGCTCAAGAACGCCGACCTCGCGCTCGGCACGCTCGACACCGGCCCGGGCGAGCGGCGCAGCGTCACCACCTACGACCTCGACATGCTCAACGTCGAGACCCGCTTCGAGATCCCGCGGATCGTGGCGGCGATCAAGGCGCGCGGCCACGGCACGCTGTGCTTCTACGGCGCGCCCGGCACCGGCAAGACCGCGCTGGCCGAGCACATCGCCAAGGCCATCGGCCGGCCGCTGATCATCAAGCAGGCCAGCGACCTCATGAGCAAGTACGTCGGCGAGACCGAGCAGAACATGGCGGCCATGTTCAAGGAGGCCGAGGCCGAGAAGGCCGTGCTGCTGCTCGACGAGGCCGACAGCTTCCTGCAGGACCGGCGCGGCGCGCAGCGCACCTACGAAGTGACCGAGGTCAACGAGATGCTGCAGGGCATGGAGCGCTTCAACGGCGTCTTCATCTGCACCACCAACCTGCTCGACCGGCTCGACCAGGCGGCGCTCAGGCGCTTCACCTTCAAGATCAAGTTCATGCCGCTCACCGCGCCGCAGCGCGAGCGCATGTTCGTGACCGAGGCGCTGGCGGGCGACGCTGCGCTGCTCACTGGGGAGATCAAGGCGCGGCTGGCGCCATTGCACCAGCTGTGCCCGGGGGATTTCGCGGCCGTGAAGCGGCAGACGGATATTCTTGCGGTCGAGTTCTCGGCCGCCGAATTCCTCGACCAGCTCGAGGCCGAGCACCGCATCAAGCCCGAGGTGCGCGAGTCGCGCGGCATCGGCTTCATGCAGTAGCAAAAAGCAAGCAGGAAGGCCGCGGCAGCGCGGCAGACAAGAAAGAAAAACCGTCCGCCACGGCGGGCACGAGGAGGGCTCGATGAGCTTGGGCAATGGGCATGCGCGGGCGACGCCGCGCTTCACCGCATCGGCTGCGGCCGCATTCGCATTGGCCGGCATCGTCTGCGCGCTGGCAGGCTGTGGCGGTGGCGGCGGAGGAGGGGGCGGAGGCGGCGGGTTTCCGGTCATCGCGCCGCCCGGCAGCGCGCCGCCTCCCGCCAGCGGCGGCGGCGGTGGCGACGACGATGCCATCCTTGCCTCGGCCACCGTGGCCGGCCTGTGCGCCGCGCCGCGCGCCGGCGTCAACCCCGCAACAGGGGCGGCCTATCCCGACAAGCCCGGCACGCTGACCGACGAGAAGCGCTGGGTGCGCGGCTGGATCGACGAAACCTACCTCTGGTACGGCGAGGTGCCGACCACCCTCAAGGCCGCCGACTACGCCACGCCGGTGGCCTACTTCAGCGTGCTCAAGAGCCCGGCCCTCACGGCCTCGGGCCGCGCGAAGGACCGCTTCCACTACGTGTACGACACCGAGCGCTATCGGCAGCTCTCGGAGAACGGCGTGGCGCCGGGCTACGGCATGGAGATTGCCATCGTGCGCAGTTCTCCGCCGCGCAACATGCGCATCGCCTTCGTCGAGCCGAATTCGCCCGCCGCGAATACAGGCCTCCAGCGGGGCGCGAAGATCGTCGAAGTCGACGGCGTCGATGCCGTCGGCAGCACCGGCACCGAGAACGTCGATGCGATCAACCGCGCGATCTCGCCGCAAACCGAGGGCGAGTCGCACACCTTCGTGTTCGAGGTGGGCGGCGTCCGGCAGGCGCCCATCACGCTGGCGGCCGCGAAGATCACGCGCACGCCGGTGCAGAACGTGAAGACGATCGACACCGGCAGCGGCCGCGTGGGCTACCTGCTCTTCAACGACCACATCACGACCTCCGAATCGCAGCTCGTCAACGCCTTCAACCAGTTCAAGCAGGACGGCGTGCAGGACCTGGTGCTCGACATGCGCTACAACGGCGGCGGCCAGCTCAACATCGCCAACCGGCTCGCCTCCATGGTGTCTTCGCCGGGCGCCACCTCGGGCAAGGTTTTCGAGCGCCTGGCCTTCAACGACAAGAACCCGTTCCACCTGACGCCGGCGCAGACCATCTATCCGTTCCTCGGCACCAGCCGCACCGGCGCCACGCTGCCGAGGCTCGGCCTTTCGCAGGTCACGGTGCTGGTCAGCCGCGACACCTGCTCCGCCAGCGAGGCGGTCGTCAACGGCCTGCGCGGCATCGACGTCAAGGTCAATCTCGTGGGCGGCACCACCTGCGGCAAGCCCTATGGCTTTTCTCCGCAGGACAACTGCGGCACCAGCTACTTCGCGATCCAGTTCCAGGGTGTCAACAACAAGAACTTCGGCGACTACGGCGACGGATTCGCGCCCGACTGCGCCGTTGCCGACGATTTCGGCCACCAGCTCGGAGACCCGGCCGAGGCGCGCCTCGCGGCCGCGCTTGCCATGCGCAACGGCGGTGCCTGCCCTGTTTCGGCCTCGGCCAAGTCCCAGGCGGAACTCGAGAAATCCGGAACGGCCGACGACGAACAGCCCTACCTGCTCCATCGCTCTCCGCTGCGCGAAATGCGCCTGCTCGAAGCCGCGCCGTCGCCGGGCTGACCCGCTTCGGCACCGGCCTCGGTTACCCCTTGAAACCTTGCGCGTTGCCGCGCTCGTGGCATGCGCTTTAGAGTTCAGGCAAACGTTTGCGCAAACGTTTGGCATTTAGTTCTACATGGCAAGACCATTCGAAAAGGAGCCGGTATGACGATTCGGATTCAGCGACGCAGATGGATGGCAGCGGCCTTGCTCGCCACGGTGCTCTCGGCCTGCGGGGGCGGCGGCAACGGCAACGGCGGCTTCGGGCTCGCACCGGGCTTCGGCGCGGCGCCGCCGCCGGCGCAGAAGATCATCATCGACAGCGACTACAACACCATGAGCGACGACGGCCAGCTCGGCGTCATGGCCGCGCAGCTGCAGGCCCAGGGCAAGGTGCAGGTCATGGGCATCAGCGTGGTTTCGGGCAACCAGTGGCTCAGGCAGGGCGTGGCGGACGCGCTGAAGTCGGTCGAGCGGCTGGGCGTGGGCGACCGCATCGGCGTCTATTCGGGTGCGAACTACGCCTTCAACCACGACTACGCCACCATCGAGGCCGAGATGGCGGCCGGCTCCGGCGGCGACGGCTACCTGGGCGCCTGGAGTTCGCCCGAGCCCAAGACGGATGCCGACCTGAAGCCCCCGCCCGACGGCTTTGCCACCCACACGGTGCTCCAGCGCAGGAGCGCGGTCGACTTCATCGTCGACACCGTGAAGGCCAACCCCAACGAGATCACCATCCTGGCCATCGGCCCGCTCACCAACATCGCGCTCGCGGTCAAGCAGAACCCCGAGATCGTGCCGCTGATCAAGAAGATCATCTACATGGGCGGCGCGGTCGACGTGCCGGGCAACACCACCAGGTACGCCGAATTCAACTGGTGGTTCGACCCCGAGGCCGCGCAGTTCGTGGTGCGGCTGCCGATTCCGCAGGTGGTGGTGCCGCTGGACGTGACCGACACCGTGTTCCTGACCAAGCCGATCTACGACCGCATCGCGCATCCGGCCCGGCCCACGGCCGTGACCGAGGTGTTCCGCCAGCTCAACGGCTACGGCTTCAGCGGCACCAACGGCTTCGAGAACAACCCGGCCTACACGCAGAACATCTGGGACACGCTCACGCTCGCCTATCTCATCGATCCGGCCTATGCCACCGAAACCGTCGAGCGCTATGTCGACGTGGTCGCCAAGCCCGGCGCCGCCGACAACGGCCGCTCGATCGGCTATGCCTCGCAGCCCGCGGGCCCGGCGCTGCAGAAGATGACGGTGGTGAAGAAGTTCGACAACGCACGCTTCTTCGAGTTGTACGTCGACCTGCTCACGCGGCCGGTGCCGATCACGCTGCCGCCGGCGAGCTGACCGATGTGCGCGGGCCGGGCCTAGAAAGCCGAGGCGACGCGCAGCACCTCGGTGCCGTAGGCCTCGAGCTTCTTGGTGCCGATGCCGCTGATGCCCTGCAGGTCTTCGAGCGTCGCGGGCGCGCGTTCGGCAATGGCCGCCAGCGTGGCGTCGTGGAAGATCACGTAGGCCGGCAGGTTGTGCTCGCGCGCTACTTCGGCGCGCCAGGCCTTGAGCGCCTCGAAGCGCTTCTGCCCGTCGGCGTCGAGTGCCGCGGCCGCCGGAGACGGGGCGCCGCGCGCCGCCTTCTCGCGCCGGGGCTTGCCGCCGCGCGCGGCCGGCGAAGAGACCGACTCGCGCAGCGTCACGTTCGCTTCGCCCTTGAGCACCGCGCGCGAGCCTTCCGTGAGCTTCAGCGTGTTGAAGGCTTCCGCATCGACGGCCAGCGCGCCCGTGGCAATGAGCTGCCGCAGCACGCCGCGCAGCTGCACTTCGCTGAACTCCGCGCCGATCCCGAAGGTGCTGATGCGCTCGTGCCCGAACTGCTTGACCTTCTCGGTTTCCTTGCCGCGCAGGATGTCCATGATGTGGCCCGCGCCAAAGCTGATGCCGCTCAACTGCTGCACGCGGTAGATGGTGGAGAGCAGCTTGCGCGCCGCATCCGTGCCGTCCCACACCTGCGGCGGATTGAGGCAGTTGTCGCAGTTGCCGCAGGGCGTGCTCTTCTCGCCGAAGTAGCCCAGCAGGCGCACGCGCCGGCAGTCGCTCGCCTCGGCCAGCGAGAGCAGCGCGTCGAGCTTGCCGCGCATCACCTGCTTGAACTCTTCGCCCGCGGGGCTTTCGTCGATCATGCGGCGCTGGTTCACCACGTCCTGCAGGCCGTAGGCCATCCAGGCATCGGCCGGCGCGCCGTCGCGGCCCGCGCGGCCGGTTTCCTGGTAGTAGCCCTCGATGTTCTTGGGCATGTCCAGGTGGCCGACAAAGCGCACGTCGGGCTTGTCGATGCCCATGCCGAAGGCGATGGTCGCGACCATCACCACGCCTTCCTCGCGCAGGAAGCGGTCCTGGTGCCTCTGGCGCACCGCCGCGTCCAGGCCCGCGTGGTAGGGCAGCGCGTTGATGCCGGCGCCCTGCAGCATCACGGCCACGTCTTCCACCCGCTTGCGCGACTGGCAATAGACCACGCCCGCATCGCCTTCGTGCTCGCGCTCGATGAAGCGCAGCAGCTGCGTGGTCGCGTCCTTCTTCTCGACGATGGTGTAGCGGATGTTCGGCCGGTCGAAGCTGGAGACGAACTGGCGCGCTTCCTCGAGCTGCAGCCGCTCGACGATGTCGGCGCGCGTGAGCGCATCGGCGGTGGCGGTGAGCGCGATGCGCGGCACGCCCGGGTAGCGCTCGTGCAGCACCGTGAGCGCGCGGTATTCGGGCCGGAAGTCGTGGCCCCACTGGCTCACGCAATGCGCCTCGTCGATCGCGAACAGCGAGAGCTTGCCGCGCTCTTTCAGGGAATCGAGCTGCGACAGGAAGCGCGGCGTGTTCACGCGCTCGGGCGCCGCATACAGCAGCGTGATCTCGCCGCGCAGCATGCGGCGCTCGACGTCCTGCGTCTGTTCCCAGTCGAGTGTGGAATTGAGGAAGGCCGCGTTCACCCCGGCCTCGTGCAGCGCACCGACCTGGTCGTGCATCAGTGCGATCAGCGGCGACACCACCACCGAGACGCCGCGCCCCGCGCGCTGCCGCGCAATGGCCGGGATCTGGTAGCACAGCGACTTGCCGCCGCCCGTGGGCATCAGCACCAGCGCGTCGCCGCCGGCCACCACGTGCTCGACGATGTCCTGCTGCGGCCCGCGGAACTGCGAGTAGCCGAAGACTTCGTGAAGGATGTCGGCGGGTGCGCTGCTGCTGCCGGGGGCGTCGAGGGGGAGGGGAGCGAGCGAGGACACGGGCAGCGGATGCGAAGAATGGGGAAAAGAGCAGAAGGGGGAGCCGCTGATTGTCCCCCAGCAGCATCGATATGACTGTGGCACGAGGTTTGCAATCGTGAAGCCCGTCCCGCCGCCCCTCCTGTATAGACAGCAATCTGGTGCATTTTGCTGAAGGAATGCACCGAAAGTGGCCTTTCGGGTTATCCTGTATATACAAGTTGGGGCGCTTGGCAACAATGCGAGGCGTGCGCAGCCCTTGAGAGGGGGTGCATCGCCAAGCCTTTTCCTAGAAAACAGACCCAGGAGTACCCATGGTCAAGACGGTAGTTGTGAAAGTCGCTTCGCTGCTGGCAGCAGGTGCGTGTGCAGCAGGCATGGCCCAGACGGCCGCGGCGCAGGAAACCAAGATCGCGCTCGGCATGTCGGGCTGGACCGGCTTTGCGCCGCTCTCCTTGGCCGACAAGGCCGGCATCTTCAAGAAGAACGGGCTGGACGTCGAGCTCAAGATGATCCCGCAGAAGGACCGCCACCTGGCACTGGCCGCGGGCGCGATCCAGTGCGCGGCCACCACCGTGGAGACGCACGTGGCGTGGAACGCCAACGGCGTGCCGATCGTGCAGATCTTCCAGATGGACAAGTCCTACGGCGCCGACGGCCTCGCGGTGCGCAACGACGTCAAGAGCTTTGCCGACCTCAAGGGCAAGAGCATCGGCGTGAGCGCGCCCGGCACCGCGCCCTACTTCGGGCTGGCCTGGATGCTCAACAAGAACGGCATGACGCTGAAGGACGTGAAGGTGGTCTCGCTCGAGCCTCAGCCCGCGGCCCAGGCCTTCGTGGCCGGCCAGAACGACGCCGCCATGACCTACGAGCCCTACCTGTCGACCGTGCGCGCCAACCCCACCGCCGGCAAGATCCTGGCCACCACGCTCGACTACCCGATGGTGATGGACACCGTGGGCTGCGCCCCCACCTGGCTCAAGGCCAACGCCAAGGCGGCCGCCGCGTTGACGCAGTCATACTTCGAGGCGCTCGACCTGATCAAGGCCGACCCCGCCAAGGCCAACGAGCTCATGGGCTCGGCCGTCAAGCAGACCGGCGAGCAGTTCGCCAAGTCGTCGGCCTACCTGCGCTGGCAGGACAAGGCGGCCAACCAGAAATTCTTCGCGGGCGAACTCACCAGCTTCATGAAGGAAGCCGCGCCCATCCTGCTGGAGGCCGGCGTGATCCGCAAGGCGCCCGAAGACTACACGGCGATGTTCGATGCAAGCTTCGTCAAGTAAGGCCCTGCCGCAGGTGGCGCCGCGCGCGGCGGCGCCTGCATCGGCCGCAACCCCCCAGGCCGTCGCGCCCGCGCGGCGCCGCTCGCTCGCGCCGCTCGAGCCCGTCAGCGGGCGCGCCCGCGTGCTGCTGGGCCTCGGCTTCTTCGTGGCCTTCGTGCTCGTGTGGTCCGTTGCCACGCTCGGCGGCTTCGTGCCGCCGACCTTCCTGGCCAGCCCGGTGACCATGCTGAAGGAAGGCTGGATGCTGTTCGCCGAGTTCGGTTTCATCGGCGACGTGGGCATGACCGTGTGGCGCGTGTTCGGCGGTTTCCTGCTGGCGGCCGTGCTGGCGGTGCCGCTGGGCATTGCCATGGGCACCTGGAAGGCCGTGGAGGCCTTCTTCGAGCCCTTCGTCTCGTTCTGCCGCTACCTGCCGGCGTCGGCCTTCATTCCGCTGCTCATCCTGTGGGCGGGCCTGGGCGAGATGCAGAAGCTGCTGGTGATCTTCATCGGCTCGTTCTTCCAGATCGTGCTGATGGTGGCGGTGACGGTGGGCGGTGCGCGGCGCGACCTCGTCGAGGCCGCCTACACGCTGGGCGCGAAGAGCCGAGGCATCGTGGCGCGCGTGCTCATCCCGGGCGCCGCCCCTGGCATTGCCGAGACGCTGCGCCTGGTGCTCGGCTGGGCCTGGACCTACGTGATCGTGGCGGAACTCATCGGCTCCTCGTCGGGCATCGGCCACATGATCACCGACAGCCAGGCCTTGCTGAACACCGGACAGATCATCTTCGGGATCATCGTGATCGGCGTCATCGGGCTGGTGTCCGACTTCGCTTTCAAGGCGCTCAACCGCCGCCTCTTTGCATGGGCGGCACTGTGATGACGACCAACAACCAGCTTTCCATCCAGGGCGTCTCGCGCGTCTTCACCGGCACCAGGGGCCAGCGCACGCAGGCGCTGCTGCCGATCGACTTCGAGGTGCGCGAGAACGACTTCGTCACCATCCTCGGCCCCTCTGGCTGCGGCAAGTCGACGCTGCTGCGCATCGTCGCGGGGCTCGACTTCCCGACCACCGGCCAGGTGCTGCTCGACGGCGAGCGCATCGACGGCCCGGGCGCCGACCGCGGCGTGGTGTTCCAGAGCTACACGCTCTTTCCGTGGCTCACGGTGGCGCAGAACATCCGCTTCGGGCTGCGCGAGCGCGGCATGAGCGAGGCCGACCAGAAGGAGCGCAGCGAGTTCTTCATCGCCAAGGTGGGCCTGCGCGGCTTCGAGCACCACTTTCCGAAGCAGCTCTCGGGCGGCATGCAGCAGCGCACCGCGATTGCGCGCGCGCTCGCCAACGACCCCAAGATGCTGCTGCTGGACGAGCCCTTCGGCGCCCTCGACAACCAGACCCGCGTGCTGATGCAGGAGCTCCTGCTCGGCATCTGGGAGTCGGCGCGCAAGACGGTGCTGTTCGTCACGCACGACATCGACGAGGCGATCTTCATGGCCAACCGCGTGGCGGTGTTCAGCGCGCGGCCGGGCCGCATCAAGACCGAGATCGCGGTCGATTTTCCGCATCCGCGCAGCTACACCATCAAGACCTCGCCGGAGTTCATGGAGATCAAGGCGCGGCTGACGGAAGAGATCCGCGCCGAGTCGATGGCCGCGGCCGAACACTGACATGAAACGCGACCTGCCGTCCCTCGCGCTCTATGCGCAAGTCAAGGATCACATCTCCCGCAGGATCCAGGACGGCACCTGGCCGGCCGGGCATCGCCTGCCGTCGGAGAGCGAGCTGGTCGCGCAGTTCGGCATTTCGCGCATGACGGTGAACCGCGCGCTGCGCGAACTCATGGAGCAGGGCCGCATCGTGCGCGTGGCCGGTGTCGGCAGCTTCGTGGCCGAGAACAAGCCGCAGTCCACGCTGCTGCAGATCGCCAACATCGCGAGCGAGATCCGCCAGCGCGGGCACGACTACCGCTGCGAGATGCTCGCGGTGGAACGCCTGTCCGCCTCGCCCGACGTCGCCGCCTGGCTCGACATGCGCGCGGGCACCTCGGTGTTCCACAGCGTCTGCCTGCACCTGGAGAACGACACGCCGGTGCAGCTGGAAGAGCGCTACGTCAATCCGCTGGTCGTGCCCGACTTCCTCGAGCAGGACTTCGCCGCCGTGCCGCCCAGCGAGTACCTGGTGCGCCACGTGCCCTTCGACCAGATCGAGCACGTGGTCGACGCCGTGCTGCCCACCGCCGAGCAGGCCGAGCGGCTCGCCATGGCGCCCACCGATCCCTGCCTGCTGCTCACGCGCCGCACCTGGACGCGCAACACGCCCGTCACCTGGGTGCGCTGCCTGCATCCGGCGTCGCGCTACAGCCTGGGCAGCCGCTTCAAGGCCGACGGCAACCCGTCGTTCGGCTAGAACTATGGCTCTCCCCCAGTCTTCGCGCACTTCGTGTCGCTTCGCCAACCCCCTCGCCGGGGGCAACACCAGCGGCCCGGCAAAGCCGGTTCCGCGGTGTTTCACGAAGGGACCGTGAGTCTTTTTTAGTGTCCGAAGGACAAGGTTTTCTCTCGCAACCACTTGTATAGACAGGTTCACATGCCAAGAAACAATCACACCGCCACCACCCTGACCCTCACGCCCGGCAAGGTGGACCTCGCCATGCTGCGGCGCATCCAGGCCGGCGGCGTGCGGCTGGCGCTCGATCCTTCGGTGCAGGAGGGCATGGCGCGCGCCGAAGCGGCGGTGCGCCACATCGTCGAGAACGACCAGGTGGTCTACGGCATCAACACCGGCTTCGGCAAGCTCGCGAGCACGCGCATCGGCAACGACCACCTGGCCGAGCTGCAGCGCAACCTCGTGCTCTCGCACAGCGTGGGCACGGGCGAGCCGCTGGCCGCGCCGGTGGTGCGCATGGTGCTCGCGACCAAGGCCGTGAGCCTGGCGCGCGGCCATTCGGGCGTGCGGCCGGCGCTGGCCGATGCGCTGCTGGCGCTGTTCAATGCGGGCGTCATGCCGCGCATCCCGTGCAAGGGCTCGGTCGGCGCCTCGGGCGACCTCGCGCCGCTCGCCCACATGGCCTGCGTGCTGATCGGCGAGGGCGAGGCGACCCTGGCCGACGGCAAGGTCGTCGGCGGCGCCGAGGCCATGCGCAGCATCGGCCTCGAACCCTTCGTGCTCGGCCCCAAGGAAGGCCTGGCGCTGCTCAACGGCACGCAGGTGTCGACCGCGCTCGCGCTTGCCGGCCTGTTCGGCGCCGAGGACGTGTTCGCCTCGGCTCTGATGTCGGGCGCGCTCTCGCTCGAAGCCATCCAGGGTTCGATCAAGCCTTTCGACGCCCGCATCCACGCCGCGCGCGGCCAGCCCGGACAGATCGCGGTGGCCGGCGCGGTGCGCACGCTGCTCGAAGGCAGCGAGATCGTGCCCTCGCATGCCGACTGCGGCCGCGTGCAGGACCCGTATTCGGTGCGCTGCATCCCGCAGGTGATGGGCGCCTGCCTCGACAACCTCGCGCATGCCGCGCGCGTGCTGGTGATCGAGGCCAATGCCGCCTCGGACAACCCGCTGGTGTTCACCGACACCGGCGAAGTGATTTCGGGCGGCAACTTCCACGCCGAGCCGGTCGCCTTTGCGGCCGACATCATCGCGCTGGCCGTGAGCGAAGTGGGCGCGATTGCCGAGCGCCGCATCGCGCTGCTGCTCGACACCGGCCTGTCGGGCCTGCCGCCGTTCCTGGTGCGCGACGGCGGCCTGAATTCCGGCTTCATGATCGCGCAGGTCACGGCCGCGGCCCTCGCGTCGGAGAACAAGTCGCTCGCCCATCCCGCGAGCGTCGACAGCCTGCCGACCTCGGCCAACCAGGAAGACCACGTCTCGATGGCCACCTTCGCGGCGCGCCGGCTCGGCGACATGGTCAACAACACCGCGGTGGTGGTGGGCATCGAAGCCATGGCCGCCGCGCAAGGCATTGAACTCAAGCGCGGACTCAAGAGCTCCCCGCTGGTCGAAGCCGAGTTCGCCGCCATCCGCCAGAAGGTCGCTTTCCTCGAACGCGACCGCTACCTCGCGCCCGACATCGAAGCCATGCGCCAGTGGGCGCTGAAGGCCGAGCTGCCGGCTGCGCTCTTGAACATCCTGCCCAGCCACGCCTGAACACCGATCAAGGAGAACCTCGCCATGAACGCACCCGAAAAGCTCCCGCTGCAAAACACCGACCCGCGCCACGACCCCACGCGCGTGATCCGCGCCCCGCGCGGCAGCACGCTCAACTGCAAGAGCTGGCTCACCGAGGCCCCGTTCCGCATGCTGCAGAACAACCTCGACGCCGAGGTGGCCGAGCGCCCGCAGGACCTCGTGGTGTACGGCGGCATCGGCCGCGCCGCGCGCAACTGGGCCTGCTACGACCAGATCCTCGCGTCGCTGAAGGAACTGAATGACGACGAGACGCTGCTCATTCAATCGGGCAAGCCGGTCGGCGTGTTCAAGACGCACGAGAACGCGCCGCGCGTGCTGCTCGCCAATTCGAACCTCGTGCCCAAGTGGGCCAACTGGGAGCACTTCAACGAGCTCGACCGCCAGGGCCTCTTCATGTACGGCCAGATGACGGCTGGCAGCTGGATCTACATCGGCAGCCAGGGCATCGTGCAAGGCACCTTCGAGACCTTCGTCGAAGCCGGCCGCCAGCATTACAACAACAGCCTCGCGGGCAAGTGGATCCTCACGGCCGGCCTCGGCGGCATGGGTGGCGCGCAGCCGCTTGCGGCCACGCTGGCGGGCGCGGTGTCTCTCAACATCGAGTGCCAGCAGACCAGCATCGACTTCCGCCTGCGCACGCGCTACGTCGACAAGCAGGCGCGCGACATCGACCATGCGCTCGAGCTCATCCAGCAGCATTGCGACGCGAAGGAAGCCGTGTCGATCGCGCTGCTCGGCAATGCCGCCGACATCCTGCCCGAACTCGTGAAGCGCGCGAAGGCCGGCGGGCTCAAGCCCGACCTCGTGACCGACCAGACCTCCGCACACGATCTGATCAACGGCTACCTGCCCTCGGGCTGGAGCGTTGCGCAATGGCAGGCCGCGATGAAGGACGCCTCGCAGCACGACGCGCTCAAGAAGGCCGCCGCGAAGTCGTGCGCCGTGCACGTGCAGGCCATGCTCGACTTCCAGGCCATGGGCATTCCCACGGTCGACTACGGCAACAACATCCGCCAGGTCGCCTTCGATGAAGGCGTGCAGAACGCCTTCGACTTCCCCGGCTTCGTGCCGGCCTACATCCGTCCGCTGTTCTGCGAAGGCAAGGGACCGTTCCGCTGGGTGGCGTTGTCGGGCGACCCGGAAGACATCTACAAGACCGATGCCAAGATCAAGGAGCTGTTTCCCGAGAACACCCACACGCACCGCTGGCTCGACATGGCGCGCGAGCGCATCGCCTTCCAGGGCCTGCCGGCGCGCATCTGCTGGCTGGGCCTGGGCGAGCGCCACATCGCCGGCCTGGCCTTCAACGAGATGGTGAAGAACGGCGAGCTGAAGGCGCCCATCGTCATCGGCCGCGACCACCTCGACACCGGCTCGGTCGCCAGCCCCAACCGCGAGACCGAGGCCATGAAGGACGGCACCGATGCCGTCTCCGACTGGCCGCTGCTCAACGCGCTGCTCAACACCGCCGGCGGCGCCACCTGGGTCAGCCTGCACCATGGCGGCGGCGTCGGCATGGGCTATTCGCAGCACTCGGGCGTGGTGATCGTGTGCGACGGCACCGACGCCGCGGCCAGGCGCATCGAACGCGTGCTCTGGAACGACCCGGCCACCGGCGTGATGCGCCATGCCGACGCGGGCTACGACATTGCCGTGGCCACCGCGAAGAAGCAGGGCCTCAATCTGCCGATGATCAAGAATGGGTGATGCAATGTCTGCCGAAACGAATTCCGAACCCATCTACCTGCACTACCTGAACCACCTCGACGTGCAGGCGCTTGCGATGACCGATGCCGAGATCGTCGCGGCCGTCGAAGAGGGCCTCGTGGCCCAGGGCCGCGGCGAGACCACCATCGAGCCGCGCATGCACCTGGTGCCCGAGAAGGACTACCCGGGCCACTTCAACGTGCTGCGCGGCTACATCCGGCCGCTCGGCGTGGCCGGCGTGAAGGTGGTGGGCGACTTCTATCGCAACTACCAGGTCGGCCTGCCGTCGGAGCTCGCGCTGCTGAACCTGTTCGACCCGAAGACCGGCGTGCCGGTGGCCATCGTCGATGCCTCCGACATCACCGACATGCGCACCGGCGCGATCACGGCCATCGGCGCCAAGCATCTCGCGCGCAAGAATTCGAAGATCCTGGGCCATATCGGCGCGCGCGGCACCTCGTACTGGAACGTGCGTCTGCTCGACTCGATCTTCGACTTCGACGAGATCCGCGTGCACTCACGCCGGCCCGAGAGCCGTAACGCCTTTGCCGCCAGGCTGGAGCGCGACCTCGGCAAGAAGATCGTCGTGACCGAGGACTGGGAATCGTGCGTGCGCGGCGCCGACATCGTGGTCGAGGCCTCGCGCCTCGAGAAGCCGGAGCCGGTGCTCAAGACCGAGTGGATCAAGAAGGGCGCCTGCGTCATTCCGTACGGCACCATGAGCGCGGTCGAGCTGTCGCTGACCGACATCATGGACAAGATGGTGATGGACGACTGGGGCCAGGCCAAGGCCGGCCCCTTCGGTGCACTGCGCGCGCACGTCGACAGCGGCCGCCTGTCGGAAAAGACGCTGCATGCCGAGCTCGGACAGATCGTCGCGGGCCTGAAGCCCGGGCGCGAGAGCGACGAAGAGACCAACCTGTTCTGGCATCGCGGCCTCTCGCTGTCGGATATCGCGCTTGGCGCGGCGATGCTCGCGAAGGCGAAGAAGATGGGGCTCGGCCAGCAACTGCGTTTCCGTTGACCGGCGCATCGGAGCCACTGCGATGACGCCCGTCGCCAACGCGCGCATGTACTCGGCCACCGCCTCGGTGCGCGCCGACTGGAAGCAGCTTCTCGCGTGGGTGCTGGCACGCGCGGGCCTCGCGTGGGACGTGATCGACTACGACGCGCCCGCGCCGCTCTCGGCGCTGTGGGCGCGCGACGACCTCGGGCTCGCGATGATGTGCGGCCTGCCGTTCTCGCAGCGCGCGCCGCGCCCCACGCTGGTGGCCGCGCCGCTGCCTTCGCCCGCGCGCTATGGCGGCCGGCCGGTGTACTTCACCGACATCGTGGTGCGCACCGGCTCGGCCTTCGAAACGCTGGCGGACACCTTCGGCGGCATCGTGGGCTACACGCTGGCCGACTCGATGTCGGGCGGCGTGGCGTTGCGCAACCATCTTGCGCCGTTTCGCGCGGCGCGCGGCGCGCGTCTTTACCGCGGTGCCGTCGGCGGCCTCATCCATGCGCGCGGGGTGATCGAGGCCCTCGTCGAAGGCCGCATCGACGTTGGCCCGCTCGACAGCTACTACCACGACCTGCTGCGGCGCAACGAGCCGGCGCTCGCGCAGAAGGTGCGCATCGTCGACAGCACCGAGGCCCTGCCGATCCCGCCGCTCGTCGCAACGACGCCGCTCACGCCCGGCGAGCTCGCGCGCGTTCGCAGCGCATTGCAGGAAGCCACCCGCACGCCCGAACTCGCGGCCGTGACGGAACGGTTGTTGCTTGCAGGTTTCGTCTCGCCCGATCCTGCGGACTACGACGTTCTTGCGGCGATCTCCCTTCGTGCCATTCCCCCTTTCGAGGAACTCTGATGTCGATCAACCGCCGTGCGGCCGCCTTGTTGCCCCTGTTGCTTTGCGCCGCGCCATGGCTCGCGCATGCGCAGGCCTATCCCGAAAAACCCATCCACGTCGTCGTGCCGTTCGCGCCCGGCGGTCCGGCCGACGCGGTGGCCCGCATCCTCGGCCAGGAGCTGGTCGACACGCTGGGCCAGCCCTTCATCATCGACAACAAGGTCGGCGCCGCGGGCAACATCGGCGTGGCGCAGATCGCCAAGGCCGCGCCCGACGGCTATACGCTCGGCATCGTGCCGGTCGGCAATGTCGCGGTGAACCCGAGCCTCTTTCCGTCGCTGCCCTACAAGGTGTCGGAGCTGCAGCCGGTCGCAATGCTTGCCGTGGTCGAGAACGTGCTGGTCGTCAATGCATCCGTGCCGGCCGGGTCGGTGAAGGAGCTGCTCGCGCTCGCCAGGCAGAAGCCCGGCACGCTGAGCTTCGCATCGCCCGGCGCCGGCAGCCAGGCGCACCTGGCCGGCGAACTGATGGCGCTCGACGGCGACGTGCAGCTGATCCACGTGCCGTACAAGGGCATCGGCCCGGCGCTCAACGATGTGGTGGGCGGGCAGGTCACGATGATGTTCGGCTCGCTCTCGGCCGTGCTGCCTTTCGTCAAGAGCGGCAAGCTGCGGGCGATCGGCCTCGCGAGCCTCAAGCGCTCGGCCGCGATGCCGGAGCTGCCCACCGTCGCAGAACAGGGCCTGCCCGGTTTCGAGGCCATTTCCTGGTATGCGCTGATGGCGCCGGCCGGCACGCCGAAGGCCATCGTCGAGCGTCTCAACGCAGAGACGGCGCGCGTGCTGGCCAAGCCCGAGATGAAGGAGAAGTTCGCCGGCCTGGGCCTCGAGCCCGGTGCCGGCAAGCCGCAGGACATCGCCGCGAACATCCAGAGCGAAAGCGCGCGCTGGTCGGCCGTGATCCGGAAAAGGAACATCAAGCCGGAGTGACGACACCGCCCACGGATGCGCGCGGCGCCGGCAGGAAAAAGGCGCCGGCATTCTCACTGGGTGGGAATGAGGGCTTGGAGCCCGGGACGGCGCGCAAGATACTGCACGCCGTCCCGCCTCGGACTTCCGCCCGCCCTGCCATGACGCCCCCCCTCGATGCTCCGGCCCACAACGACCGCGCGCTGCGCGTGCTGTCGGTGCTGGCGCAGAGCAAGTCGGCGATGAGCGCGGCCGAGCTCGTGCAGGCCACGGGCCTCGTCAAGAGCACGCTGTACCGGCAGATCGCGGTGCTGCGGCGCTGGGGCTTCGTGATGGAGACCGACGGGCGCTATTCGCCCGGCCCCGTGAGCGTGCAGCTCGCGAGCGGTTTCGACGGCAACTCCGACCTCGTCATGGCCGCGCGCGCCGACATGCGCGCGCTCGCGCAGCAAAGCCATGAAAGCGTGGCGCTGGTCACGGCCGTGAACGACCGCGTGGTGTGCCTCGAGATGATCGACAGCGAGCAGTCGCTGCGCTGCTCCTTCGACCGCGGCCGCAGCGTGCCGGCGCGCGACGGCGCCAGCGCCAAGTGCCTGCTGGCCCACATGCCGCTCGACCAGCGCGATGCCTTGCTCGATGCGCTCGGCGAGAGTCCCGGGCGGCGCGCCGAGCGTGTCGCCGAGCTCGACGCAATCCGCGAGGCCGGCCATGCCGTGACCCACGGCGAGGTCGACGCCGGCGTCTGGGGTGCCAGCGCACCGGTGCTCGGCCCGGGCCGGCGCCTGCGCGGCGCGATCACGCTCATGGCGCCGCTCACGCGCGTCGAAGGCATGGAAGCTGCGTTGCTTCACATGACCGTCGTCACGGCGGCGCGCATCTCGCGCGCGCTGCAGTAGCGGTCCATCCGCCGCACCGATTTTTCTTCAACCTACGGAAGCCTTCCCATGAACACCCGCCGCACCCTCGTTGCCGCCGCACTCTCCAGCCTCGCCTTCTTCGGCTTTGCCGCCACCGCGCAAGCGCAGGGCGAGCCGCTGCGCGTGGCCACTGACGCCACCTTTCCGCCGATGGAATTCGTGGAGAACGGCAAGCGCACCGGCTTCGACGTGGAGCTGGTCGAGGCCATCGGCAAGACGCTGGGCCGCAAGATCGAGTGGATCGACATCGACTTCAAGGGCCTGGTGCCGGGGCTGGTGTCCAGGCGCTTCGACATGGCCGTGTCGGCCATCTACATCACCGACGAGCGCAAGAAGGTCGTCGACTTCACCGTGCCCTACTACGCGGGCGGCCTGGTCGTGATGGTGAAGGACGGCAACACGGCCATCAAGGCGCCGGCCGACATCAACGGAAAGAAGGTCAGCGTGCAGGTGGGCACCAAGTCGGTGGCCTACACCAAGGAAAAATTCCCGCAGGTGCAGCTGATGGAAGTCGAGAAGAACCAGGAGATGTTCAATCTCGTGGACATCGGCCGCGCCGACGCCGCCGTGACCGGCAAGCCCGCCGCCTACCAGTACGTGCGCACGCGCGGCGGCCTCAAGGTGCTGCCCGAGCAGATCACCACCGAGGAATACGGCATGGCCATCCGCAAGGACACGCCCGAGCTCACCAAGGCGGTGAACGGCGCCATCGAGAAGCTCAAGGCCGACGGCACTTACGCGCAGATCGTCGCCAAGTGGTTCAGCGCCAACGCCAAATAAGCGGCCCATGGATTTCGACTTCTCGCCGGTCTGGCAGGGCTGGCCCGACCTGCTGCGCGGCGCGCTGGTCACGGTGGAGATCACCGCCTGCGCGCTCGCGCTCGGCTGCGTGCTGGGGCTGCTGGTGGGCATCGGCCGGCTCAACCCGAAGCGGCGCTGGCTCTACGGCGTGTGCACGGCCTACGTGGCGGCGATTCGCGGCACGCCGCTCCTGGTGCAGCTGTTCATCCTGTTCTTCGGACTGCCGCATTTCGGCATCCTGCTGCCGGCCTTCCTGTGCGGCGTGCTGGGGCTCGGTGTGTATTCGGGTGCGTACGTGTCGGAGATCGTGCGCGGCGCGATCCAGTCGATCGACAAGGGCCAGACCATGGCGGCGCAGTCGCTGGGCATGACGCCTGGCACGGCGATGCGCGAGATCGTGCTGCCGCAGGCGGTGGTGCGCATGATTCCGCCGCTGGGCAACGAGTTCATCGCGCTCATCAAGAACTCGGCGCTGGTGTCGCTGCTGACGATCCACGACGTGATGCACGAAGGGCAGAAGATCATCAGCGTGTCGTACCGCTCGCTGGAGGTCTACCTGGCGATCGCGCTCGTGTACTTCGTGCTCACGGGCACGATGACGCTGGTGCTCAGGCACTTCGAACAGAAGCTGCGGCAGGGCGGGCTGATGCGATGAGCGGCACTGCATTCGCATTTCTCCCTCCCCTCCCGGGGGAGGGGAGGGGTGGGGGCACGACGGCCTTGCCCTTCGCGCGGCGCTCGTTGCGCGCCGCCCCCATCCCAGCCTTCCCCCGGAAGGGGAAGGAGCAAGAGGTCCCATCATGAGCAACGTGCAGCGTTTCTCGCGCGCGGCGCTCCCGGCCATGCCCTGGAAGAACGGCGGCGGCACCACGCAGGAGATCGTGAGCTGGCCGCAGGGAGCGGGGCTCGACAGCTTCGGCTGGCGCGCAAGCATCGCGACCATCGCGGCGGCCGGGCCGTTCTCGGTGTTCGCGGGCGTGGACCGCAGCATCATGCTGCTCGAAGGCGACGGCGTGCGGCTGTTCACGCACGATGGGCGCATCGAGCACCGGCTCGACGTGCCGCACCGGCCGTTCGCCTTCAGCGGCGACGACGCGATCGACTGCACGCTGCTCGGCGGCGCATCGAACGACTTCAACATCATGACGCGGCATGGGCAGTGGCACGCCGACGTGCAGGTGCTGGACCATGCATCGGCCATCGAGGCCGCACCGCACGGCGTGCTGCTCGCGCTGAGCGGCGCATGGCGGCTGAACGGCGAGCCCTGCCGCGAAGGCGAAGGCCTGTACTGGACCGACAGCGCGCAGGCATGGCAGGCCGTGCCCGAGGGTGAAGGCGCGCGGCTGGCTGCGGTCCGCATCGTGCCGGCGTAAGCTGTGCAAACACCAGACAAGACATGACATCCGCAACCACATCCCCATCGGCCGACGGCCTCTGGACGGGCCTGCGCCTGGCGCCCGGCGCCGCGCCCGGCACCACCCTGGACGCCGGCACCGAAGCCGCGATCGCGGTGGCCGAGGGCACGATCCGCTGGGTCGGCGCACGCAGCGCCCTGCCGGCCGGCTTCGAGGGCCTGCCGCTGCACGATGGTGGCGGCGCGCTCGTCACGCCCGGCCTCGTCGATTGCCACACCCACCTGGTTTATGGCGGCCAGCGCGCCAACGAGTTCGCGATGCGGCTCGCGGGCGCCAGCTACGAAGAAGTGGCGAAGGCCGGCGGCGGCATCGTCTCGTCGGTGCGCGCCACGCGCGAGGCCGATGAAGACGCACTCTTCGCGCAGGCCGTGCCCCGGCTCGAACAGCTGCTGGCCGACGGCGTGTGCGCCATCGAGATCAAGTCGGGCTACGGCCTGGCGCTCGAACATGAACGCAAGCAGCTGCGCGTGGCGCGGCGCCTGGGCGAAGCCCATGGCGTCACCGTGCGCACCACCTTCCTTGGCGCGCACGCGCTGCCGCCCGAATATGCGGGCCGCAGCGGCGAGTACATCGATCTCGTCTGCAATGAGATGCTGCCCGCGCTCGCGGCCGAGGGGCTGGTCGATGCGGTCGACGTGTTCTGCGAACGCATCGCCTTTTCGCTTGCGGAAACCGAGCAGGTGTTCCAGGCCGCGAAGGCGATGGGCCTGCCGGTCAAGCTGCATGCCGAGCAGCTCTCCGACATGGGCGGCGCCGCGCTCGCCGCGCGCTACGGCGCGCTGTCCTGCGACCACATCGAGCATTTGTCGGCCGAGGGCATCGAGGCCATGCGCCAGTCGGGCACCGTGGCCGTGCTGCTGCCCGGCGCCTACTACACGCTGCGCGACACGCACCTGCCGCCGATCGAGGCGCTGCGAGCGGCCGGCGTGCCGATGGCGGTGTCCACCGACCACAACCCCGGCACCTCGCCGGCGCTGAGCCTGCTGTTGATGATGAACATGGCCTGCACGCTGTTCCGCCTGACCGTGCCCGAGGCGCTGGCCGGCGTCACGGTGCATGCGGCGCGCGCGCTCGGCCTGCAGAAGACGCACGGCGCGATCGCCGAAGGCATGCCCGCCAACTTCGTGCTGTGGAACGTGCGCGATGCGGCCGAGCTCGCCTACTGGTTCGGCCAGCGTCCGGTGCGCAGCGTCGTGCGGCAAGGCCGCATCGCCGTGGGGGCGAGCCAATGAACACGCTGTTCGCGGCCGACGCGCTGCTGCCCGGCGGCTGGGCGAAGAACGTGCGGCTGTCGTGGAACGACGCCGGCCAGCTCACGCAGGTGCAGTCCGCCGCCCAGCCTGCCGCAGGCGCGCCGATGGCGAACGGCCCGGTGATCCCCGGCATGCCCAACCTGCATTCGCATGCCTTCCAGCGCGCCTTCGCGGGGCTGACCGAATACCGCGCCCAGCAGCAGGACAGCTTCTGGAGCTGGCGTACGCTGATGTACCGCTTTGCCGCGCGCCTCGGCCCGCAGCAGATGGAGGCCATCGCGACCTGGCTCTATGCCGAAATGCTCGAGGCGGGCTACACCAGCGTGTGCGAGTTCCAGTACGTGCATCACGATGCCGACGGCCGCCCCTATGCCGACGATGCGACGCTGAGCCTCGCATTGCTGCGCGCCGCGAAGAAGGCCGGCATCGGCTTCACGCTGCTGCCCGTGCTCTACCAGGCCAGCGGCTTCGGCGGCCTGCCGCCCAACGAGGGGCAGCGCCGCTTCATCCGCTCGACCGATTCGATGCTGCGCCTGCTCGATAGACTCAAGCCCGCGTGCGAAGCGCAAGGCGCGCGGCTCGGGCTGGCACCGCACTCGCTGCGCGCCGTGCCGCCCGACGCGCTGCGCGAAGCCATCGCGGGGCTCGAGGCCATCGACCCGGGCGCGCCGATCCACATCCACATTGCCGAGCAGACCAAGGAGGTCGACGACTGCGTGGCCTGGAGCGGCCAGCGCCCGGTGGCCTGGCTGCTCGACCATGCGCCGGTCGATGCGCGCTGGTGCCTGGTGCATGCCACGCACATGGATGCGGCCGAATACGAGCGCGGCGCCAAGAGCGGCGCGGTGGCAGGCCTGTGCCCGACCACCGAGGCCAACCTGGGCGACGGCATATTCGATTTTTCCGCCTGGCGCCACCACGGCGGCGCCTGGGGCCTGGGCTCCGACAGCCATGCCACGGTCAATGCCGCGGAAGAGTTGCTGATGCTCGAATACAGCCAGCGCCTGGCCTGGCGGCAGCGCAACGTCGGCGCCAGCGCGGCGCAGCCGCATGTGGCCACCGCGCTTACGCTCGAAGCGGTGCGCGGCGGCGCGCAGGCTTCGGGCCGGGCCATCGGCGGCCTCGCCGCGGGGCAGCAGGCCGATTTCATCGTGCTCGATGCCGCACAGCTTGCGCTGCAAGGCCTGCCAGCGCCCGACATGCTGTCGGCCCACGTCTTTGCGAGCCACCGCACCTCGGCCATCGACACCGTCTGGGTGTCGGGCCAGCCGCGCGTCGCGGCCGGCCGCCATGCCTTGCACAACGAGGCCGCCGCCGCCTTCGTCGCGGCGCGCGGCCAGCTTCTCCAGGAAAATTGAGCCCATGAGTTTCATCACCACCGAACCCGCCTTCCGCTTCCGCCAGGGCACGCGTCCCCTGCTGATCTCGATGCCGCATGTCGGCACCTACGTGCCGCCCGCGCTCGCCGCCCGCCTGACCGAAGAGGCGCGCCAGGTGCCCGACACCGACTGGCACCTCGAACGGCTCTACGACTTTGCCGATGCGCTCGGCGCCTCGGTGCTCGTCGCCACGCATTCGCGCTACGTGGTCGACCTGAACCGGCCACCGGATGGCGCCAGCCTCTATCCGGGCCAGAGCGTCACCGGCCTGTGCCCGGTCGACACCTTCGACGACACGCCGGTCTATGCGTCCAGCGACGACCTGCCGGGTGACGATGAAATCGCCGCGCGCCGCGACGCCATCTGGCAGCCCTACCATCGGCAGCTGCAGGCCGAGCTCGACCGCCTGAAGGCCGCGCACGGCACCATCGCGCTGTGGGACGCGCACTCGATCCGCTCGGTGCTGCCGCGCTTCTTCGAGGGCAAGCTGCCCGACCTGAACCTGGGCACCGGCAAGGGCACGAGCTGCGACCCCGCGCTGGCCGCCACGCTGCTGGGCATCGCCGAATCGGCCACCGGCTACACGGGCGTGCTCAACGGCCGCTTCACGGGCGGCTACATCACGCGCCAGTACGGCAACCCCGCGGCCGGCGTGCACGCGGTGCAGCTGGAGATGACGCAGTCGAGCTACATGCAGGAGAAGCTGCCCTTCGACTACCTGCCCGAAGTGGCGGCCGGCGTGCAGCCGCATGTGCGGCGCATGATCGAGGCGGTGCTGGAATTCGTCGAAGGCCGCTAAAGCACCGACGGCGGCCAGGGACAGCCCCGCTTCCTACAATCGGGGGCTATGAAGCCCGTCACTTACACCCGCGGCCAGGCACTCGCCGGCATCCTCGAAAAGCGCATTGCCATCCTCGACGGCGCAATGGGCACGATGATCCAGCGCTTCAAGCTCACCGAGGAACAGTACCGGGGCGAGCGCTTCAAGGATTTCGAGCGCGACGTGAAGGGCAACAACGAGCTGCTCTCGCTGACGCGGCCCGACGTGATCCGCGACATCCACGAGGGCTACCTCGCGGCCGGCGCCGACCTGATCGAGACCAACACCTTCGGCGCCACCACCATCGCGCAGGAGGACTACAGGATGGCGCATCTCGCACGCGAGATGAACCTCGAATCGGCGAAGCTCGCGCGCGCGGCCTGCGACAAGTTCAGCACGCCCGACAAGCCGCGCTTCGTGGCCGGTGCCCTGGGCCCGACGCCCAAGACCGCGAGCATCAGCCCCGACGTGAACGACCCCGGCGCGCGCAACGTCGACTTCGAGCAGCTGCGCGCGGCCTACTACGAGCAGACCGAGGCGCTGGTCGAGGGCGGCGCCGACGTGATCCTGGTCGAGACCATCTTCGACACGCTCAACGCCAAGGCCGCGCTGTTCGCGGTCGACGAGTATTTCGACCACAGCGGCCAGCGCCTGCCGCTGATCATCAGCGGCACCGTGACCGACGCCTCGGGCCGCATCCTGAGCGGCCAGACCGTCACCGCGTTCTGGCACAGCGTGCGCCATGCGCAGCCGCTGGCCGTCGGGCTCAACTGCGCGCTCGGCGCCGCGCTGATGCGGCCCTACATCCAGGAACTCGCAAAGGTGGCGGGCGACACCTTCATCAGCTGCTACCCGAACGCGGGCCTGCCCAACCCGATGAGCGAGACCGGCTTCGACGAGACGCCCGACGTCACCTCGCGGCTGTTGCACGAGTTCGCGGCCGAAGGGCTGGTCAACATCGTGGGCGGCTGCTGCGGCACCACGCCGGACCACATCGCGGCCATCGGGAAGGCCGTGGCGCCGATGAGCGGCCGGCTGTTGAACAACAACGGCTTCTACCGCGAAGCCGCGTGACCGACGGCCGGGGCTGTCGCGCCCTCGGCTGATTGACGGCATCCGGGCCGCCGCCTAGGCTGGTGGCGCAAAGGAAGCCTGATCATGAACAACAAACTTTCCCTGCGCTGGATCGGCATCGGCGCCATGGCGCTGGCCCTGCCGCTGGCCGCCGCGGCGCAGCAGGCCTTCACGCGCGGCGCGGTCAACCTGCGCGCGGGCCCCTCGGGCGACTATCCGCTGGTGGCGCGACTCGGGCCGGGCCAGCCGCTCGACGTGATCGGCTGCACCGGCGGCTACAGCTGGTGCGACGTGGTGCTGCCCGACGGCGGACGCGGCTGGGTCTGGGCCCGGAGCCTGGACTACGCCTACCAGGAGCGGCGCGTGCCGCTGACCAGCTACGCCGCGGTGATCGGCGTGCCCGTCGTCACGTTCGTGATCGGCAGCTACTGGGCCGACTACTACCGAGACCGGCCCTGGTACGGTGAGCGCCGCTGGTGGGGCGGCCGGCCGCCGCCTCCGCCGATGCCCGGCTGGCGTCCCCCGCCGCCGGTGCGGCCGGCCTGGCAACCGAGGCCATGGCCGGGCCCGGGCTTCAAGCCCGCGCCGGGGCCCGGCTTCCATCCGCAACCGGGACCGGGCTACCGTCCACCACGGCCGGGGCCGGGCTATCGCCCGCCGGCCGACCCGGGCATCAAGCCGCCGCGGCCCCAGCCGGCCTTCCGGCCCGGACCGCCGCCCGGCCAGCCGCAGATGCATCCGGGCGGCGGGCGCCCGCATGGAGGCGGTGAAGGTGGCGGCAGGGGTGGTGGCCACGGCCATGGCGGCGGTGGTGGCGGTGGAAAGGGCGGCGGCCACGGCCACCGCGACTGATCAGCCGCGCGCGCTCGCGGCAGGAATGCCCGCCGCGGCCTGCCGGTCGCGCGCGATCAGTGCCACGAAGCGCTGCGCCCCCAGCCCCAGCGGCCGCTCGCGCGACCACACCACGTCGACCCACAGGTCGAGTCCGTTGCTGAGGTTCTCGAATGGAATCTCGACCAGCGCGCCCGCGGCCACGTGCGGCCTGGCGAAATTGCGCGGCAGCCAGCCCCAGCCGAGGCCGGCCGTGATCAGGCTCAGTGCGGCCAGCGCGTTGTCGGTGCGCCAGACGTGGCGCGCGAACACGAAGCGCGGATCGCTGGTGGCCAGGTCGCGGCCCGCCACCACGATCTGCCGGGTATTCGTGAGGTGCTCCTCGCGCAGCCGCTCGCCGGCGGCCGCAAGCAGCACGGGGTGGCCAGGCGCCATCACCGCCACCATGGTGTCGCTGCCGACTTCCTGAAAGCCTTCCCGCCCATCGAGGCTCGGGCGCTCGAACACCAGCGCCAGCTGCGCGCGACCGCTGTGCAGCAGCGCCAGCGCATCGGCCTGCGGCGCCGCCAGCACCTCGACCTGCAGCAGCGGATATTCCTCGGCCAACGCGGCCAGCGGCCCGCTCCAGGGCGCGGCCAGCAACTCGGGCGCAATGGCCAACGTGAGGCGGTTTTCAAGGCCCTGCGTGAGCGCCAGGGCCTGCACCTGCAGCTGCTTCAGCTGGGCCGCCAGCAGCCGCGCCTGCGGCTCCAGCGAACGGGCCGCGGCGGTCGGCTGCGGCTCGCGGCCGCTGCGGTCGAACAGCGGCAGGGCCAGTTCGGCCTCGAGGTTGGCAATGGCCATGCTGACGGCCGAGGGCACCTTGTGCAGCGCGCGCGCCGCAGCCGAAAAGGAGCCGTGGTCGATCACGGCCAGGAAGACCTCGACGTTGTCGCTGGAGAAAGCCATGGCCGATCTATCAATAAAACTGAAATAAGTTGACTTTTTATATCAGCGAACAGCAAATAAAGTCCAGCCATCGTCTTCATCCGCCAGAGGAAACAGTCATGCAGGGGTTCCAGCGCCGCGTCGTCTACATCAGCCTTTACGAAGGAATCGCCATCGTGGCCGCCAGCGCCGGCCTGGCGCTGATGACGGACGCCGGGCTCGGGCATTCGGGCGTGCTGGCGGTGGCCGCCTCGGTCATTGCCGTGATCTGGAACCTGGTGTTCAACGCCCTGTTCGAGCGCTGGGAGTCGCGCCAGGCGGTGCGCGGGCGCAGCGTGCGCCGGCGCGTGGCGCATGCCGTCGGCTTCGAGGGCGGATTGATCGCGGTGTTGGTGCCGCTGTTTGCCTGGGGCCTTGGCGTGACGCTCTGGCAGGCGCTGGTGATGGACCTGGGCCTGGTGGTGTTCTTCCTGGTCTACACCTTCGTCTTCAACTGGGGCTTCGACCGGGTGTTCGGGCTGCCGGCCTCGGCCGCGCCCGCCAAGACCGGACCGGCAGCAGCGGCCGGGCAGGGCGCCTGAACGACCCTGGCGGCCGCGGTCCTTGCCGCAGCCGGTAAAATTGCGCTCCCTTCCAAGGAGCGTTGCAGCGGCGGCCCGCATCGAGAGGCCCGCCGTCAGGCTTGGAAGGCGCCCTGCCGCCAGGGCGCAAGCCGCAAACGACGCTCACCTGACGTTTTTTCCTGCCCAGGTGAGCCCCCATGAACGAAGTCTCCACGCCCCGCGTCCCCCCGATGAAGCTGTCCGGCCTCGAACCGGTGGCCATCGATGCCGGGTCGCTGTTCGTCAACATCGGCGAGCGCACCAACGTCACCGGCTCCAAGGCCTTCGCGCGGATGATCCTGAACGGCCAGTTCGAGGACGCCCTGGCCGTGGCGCGCCAGCAGGTCGAGAACGGCGCGCAGGTGATCGACATCAACATGGACGAGGCCATGCTCGACAGCAAGGCCGCGATGGTGCGCTTTTTGAACCTGATTGCCAGCGAGCCCGACATCGCGCGCGTGCCGGTGATGGTCGACAGCTCCAAGTGGGAAGTGATCGAGGCCGGCTTGCGCTGCATCCAGGGCAAGGGCATCGTCAACTCCATCTCCATGAAGGAGGGGGTCGACAAGTTCAAGCACGAGGCCAAGCTCGTGAGGCGCTACGGCGCCGCCGCGGTGGTGATGGCCTTCGACGAGAAGGGCCAGGCCGACACCTACGAACGCAAGATCGAGATCTGCGAGCGCGCCTACCGCATCCTGGTGGACGAGGTGGGCTTTCCGCCCGAGGACATCATCTTCGACCCCAACATCTTCGCGATTGCCACCGGCATCGAGGAGCACGACAACTACGCGGTCGACTTCATCAACGCGGTGCGCTGGATCAAGCAGAACCTGCCGGGCGCCAAGGTGTCGGGCGGCGTGAGCAACGTGAGCTTCAGCTTCCGCGGCAACGACCCGGTGCGCGAAGCGATCCACACCGTGTTCCTGTACCACGCGATCCAGGCGGGCATGGACATGGGCATCGTCAATGCCGGCATGGTGGGCGTGTACGACGACCTGGAGCCGACCCTGCGCGAGCGCGTGGAAGACGTGGTGCTCAACCGGCGGCCCGATGCCGGTGAACGTCTTGTCGAAGTGGCCGAGACCGCCAAGAGCGGCGCCAAGGACGACAGCAAGAAGCTCGAATGGCGCGGCACGCCGGAGCATCCGGTGCACGTCAACCAGCGCCTCTCGCATGCGATGGTGCACGGCATCACCGACTTCATCGTGGAAGACACCGAGGAGGCCTACCGGCAGATCCTCGCCAAGGGCGGCCGGCCGCTGCACGTGATCGAGGGGCCGCTGATGGACGGCATGAACATCGTGGGCGACCTGTTCGGCCAGGGCAAGATGTTCCTGCCGCAGGTGGTGAAGTCGGCGCGCGTGATGAAGTCGGCCGTGGCCCACCTCATCCCCTACATCGAGGAAGAAAAGCGCCAGGACGAGGCCGCGGGCCGCGACGTGCGCACCAAGGGCAAGATCATCATCGCCACCGTCAAGGGCGACGTGCACGACATCGGCAAGAACATCGTCACGGTCGTGCTCCAGTGCAACAACTTCGAGGTGGTGAACATGGGCGTGATGGTCCCGTGCCACGAGATCCTCGCCAAGGCGAAGGTCGAGGGCGCGGACATCGTCGGCCTCTCCGGCCTCATCACGCCGAGCCTGGAAGAAATGCAGTACGTGGCCGGCGAAATGCAGAAAGACGACCACTTCCGCATCAAGAAGATTCCGCTTCTGATCGGCGGCGCCACCACCAGCCGCGTGCACACCGCCGTGAAGATCGCGCCGCACTACGAAGGCCCGGTGGTCTACGTGCCCGATGCCTCGCGCAGCGTGAGCGTGGCGCAGTCGCTGCTCTCCGAGCAGGCCACCGCGTACATCGACGAGATCAACGCCGACTACGAGAAGGTGCGCACGCAGCACGCCAACAAGAAGCAGGTGCCGATGTGGCCGCTGGCCAAGGCGCGCGCCAACAAGACGCCGATCGACTGGTCCGGCTACACGCCGCCGGTGCCCAAGTTCATCGGCCGGCGCCTGTTCAAGAACTTCGATCTCACCGACCTCGCGAAGTACATCGACTGGGGCCCGTTCTTCCAGACCTGGGACCTGGCCGGCCCGTTCCCGGCCATCCTGAAGGACGAGATCGTCGGCACGGAGGCCGTGCGCGTGTATGCCGACGGCCAGCGTATGCTCAAGCGTTTGATCGAAGGGCGCTGGCTCAGCGCCAGCGGCGTGGTCGGCTTCTGGCCCGCCAACACGGTGAACGACGACGACATCGAGCTCTACACCGACGAGACGCGCAGCGAGGTCGCCATGACCTGGTACGGCATGCGCCAGCAGACCGAGAAGCAGGTGATCGAGGGCGTGATGCGCCCGAGCCGCTGCCTGGCCGACTTCGTCGCGCCCAAGGACAGCGGGCTGAAAGACTACGTGGGCGTGTTCGCGGTGACGGCGGGCCTGGGTGTCGAGAAGAAGGAGAAGTACTTCATCGACGACCTCGACGACTACTCCGCCATCATGCTCAAGGCCCTGGCCGACCGGCTGGCCGAGGCCTTTGCCGAATCGCTGCACCACCGCGTGCGCACCGACCTCTGGGGCTATGCGCCCGACGAGGGCCTGAGCAACGAGGACATGATCGCCGAGAAATACCGCGGCATCCGCCCTGCGCCGGGCTACCCGGCCTGCCCCGACCACAGCGTGAAGCGCCCGATGTTCGACCTTCTGGGCTGCGCGGACATTGGCATGACGCTGACCGAAAGCCTCGCTATGATGCCCGCCGCCAGCGTGAGCGGCTTCTACCTGAGCCATCCCGAGTCGACGTACTTCAACGTCGGCAAGATCGGGCACGACCAGCTGCAGGACCAGGCGGCGCGGCGCAAGGAGAGCGAATCCGACCTCGAGCGCCTGCTGGCGCCGAACCTTTGAACCTGCCGGCCGGCGTGGCCGACCGGCACCGGGAGTTGTTATTCAGAAGCTGATATTTGCTGCCGCGCACTACGCGGCATTGGCGGTCTTTGTCCTTGGCTGCTGGGGTTTCGGGCGTGCGCTGCTGGCGCGCCTCGCGCCGCCGCCGCGCCGGGACGCCTGGCTCGAAGCGGCCATGGCGGCGGCCCTGGGCGTGGGTTTGTTCATCTGCGCCTTCCAGCTGCTGGCGATCTTCGGCGCGTTCAAGCCGGGCGCCACCGTGGCGCTGATCGCCGCCGGCGTGGTGGCGGCCGCGCTGCAGCTGCGGCCCTGGTGGCGCGAAGTGCGGGCGCTGCGCGCCCCTGCTCCGCCGTGGAGCCGCGCCGAAAGGATCGCCGCCATCGCGCTGGCGCTGGTGGCGCTGCCCGCGCTGGTCGCGCCGCTCGCGCCGCCCGCCGCCTTCGACGAGCTGATGTACCACCTGCCCTATGCGCGGCAGGTGGCGCAGCAGGGCTCGCTGGGCATCCACGAGTGGCTGCGCTACCCCTGGTTCCCCTACAACTACAACCTGCTGTATGCGGCCGCGCTGCAGCTGGGCGACGACGTGCTGCCGCACTTTCTCAATGCGCTGGCTGGCGCGCTTTCAGCGGTGATGGTCTACCGCCTCGGCATCCAGCACGCGAACCGGCTCACGGCCTGCATCGGCGCGGCCATCTGGATCGGCATCGGAGATTATTCGAACGCGCTGATCGACATGGGCGTGGCGCTCTTCGTGCTCGGTGCCTGCGTGGCGCTGTGGTGGTGGCGCGAATCGCAGCCGCTGCAGGGCGGCACGCGCTGGCTCGGGCTGGCGGCGTTCTGCCTTGGGGTGGCGGCGGGTTCGAAGTACCAGGCGCTCACCTTCCTGCCGCTGGTGGCGCTGTTCGTGGTGTGGCACGAGCGCCGGCCCAAGGCCTGGGCGCTGGCGCTGCTGTGCTTCCTGATTCCGTGCGTGTACTGGTACGCGCGCAACGCCATCATGACCGGCGATCCGTTCAACCCCATCGGTGCGCGCGTGTTCGGCTTCACCGACTGGATCCCGGCCGACTACGTGCAGCAGGTGGCCGACGTGCGCGACCATGCGGCACGGCCCAACGCGCTGATCTGGGCCGTGTTCCTGGCGCCGTTCAGCCTGCTGTGGAAGCGCTCGGCCGCGCTGCGCGCCGCGGGCTGGTTCTGCTTCTATTCCGTGGCCGTGTGGCTCTTGACCTCGCGCTATCCACGCTACCTCACGGCTTCGTTTCCGCTGCTCGCGCTGATGGCGGCCATCGGCTGGCAGGTGCTGTTCGGCGGGATGGCCGCAGGCCTGCGCCGTGCATTCGGAGGCCGGAGCGGGCAGGCGGAGGCCGCACCTGCGTCCACCGCTGCAGCACCCGCCGGTCGCCTGGGCCTTGCCGGCGACTGGATCGTCGTGCTGCTCCTGGCCGCGTTGGCCGCGGTGTCGCTGCGCCAGACGGCGGGCAAGGTGGCGATGATCTCGCCCACGCCCGAAACGCGCGAAGCCTTCCTGCGCCAGCATGTGCCGGGCTATGCCGCCATGGACTACCTGCGCCAGCATGCCGACGGGCGCGTCTACCAGATCGCGCTGAACGAGGCGATCTACTACGGCCCCAATCCGATCTGGGGCGATACGCTCGGCCCGTGGCGCTACCGCGATTTCCTGCTGCTGCTGCCCGGCGACATGGCGCGCAAGCTGGCCGCGATGGGATTCACGGCCATCGTCATGCCGACCTCGATGGTGCCCACGCTGGCCACCCGGCCCGGCTTCGACGCGCATTTCGCCCTGCTGTACGAAAAAGACGGCGGCCGGGTCTACCGCATTCTCTCGACCGCACCATGACCGACGACAACCCATCCGCCGCCGCCCGCGCCCCGATCCGCATCGCGGCGGTGATTCCCTGCTACAACGAGGCGCTGTCGATCGCGCAGGTGGTCGCGCAGTTCCGCGCGGCGCTGCCCGAGGCCGAGATCCATGTCTTCGACAACAACTCGACCGACGACACGGCCGCCATCGCACGCGCGAGCGGCGCCACGGTGACGCACGTGGCGGCGCCGGGCAAGGGCAACGTGGTGCGGCGCATGTTCGCCGACGTCGAGGCCGACGTGTACGTGACGGTCGACGGCGATGCCACCTACGATGTGGCCAGCGCGCCGCGGCTGGTGGATGCGCTGGTGGAGCGCAACCTCGACATGGTCGTGGGCTGCCGCGTCGACGATGGGCAGAACGCGCTCACCTACCGCGCCGGCCACCGCTTCGGCAACCGGCTGCTCACGGGCGCGGTGGCGCAGCTCTTCGGCGGCGGGCTGACCGACATGCTCTCGGGCTACCGCGTGTTCTCGCGCCGCTATGCCAAGTCGTTTCCCGCGCTTTCACAGGGCTTCGAGATCGAGACCGAGCTCACGGTGCATGCGCTCGAACTGCGCATGCCCCATGCGGAGTTCGACACCGCCTACAGCACGCGGCCCGAAGGCTCGCACAGCAAGCTCTCGACCTACCGCGACGGCTGGCGCATCCTGAAGACCATCTGCAAGCTGTTCATCAGCGAGCGGCCGCTGCAGTTCTTCTCGATCCTTGCGGCGGTGCTTGCGGCGGGCGCGATCGCACTGGCCATTCCGCTGCTGCTCACCTACCTGCACACCGGCCTGGTGCCCCGGCTCCCCACGGCGGTGCTGGCGACCGGCGCCATGCTGGCCGCCATGCTGTCGATGGTCTGCGGCGTCGTGATGCACGCCATCCGGCTCGCCCGCCGCGAGGCCAAGCGGCTGCGCTACCTCGCGATTCCCGGCGTCGGGCAGTTCCGCCGCACGCCATGAAGGCGGGCCGCGAGTTCCTGGCGTTCGCCATCGTCGGGGCGGCGGGATTCGTGGTCGACGTGGCCGTGCTGTACCTTGCGGCGCCGCTGCTGGGCTGGTACGGCGCGCGGGTGCTGTCGTTTCTTGCGGCGGCAACGGCCACTTGGGCATTGAACCGGCGCTACACCTTCGCGGCGCGGCGCTCCTCGGGCGCGGCGACGCCGATCGTGCGCGAATACCTCGGCTATCTGGCCACCATGCTGGGCGGGGCGGTCGTCAACTACGGCGCGTATGTGCTGGTGCTGCACTGGGCTTCGGGCCCCTGGGCTCCCGCGGCCGGCGTGGCGCTGGGCAGCTGCGCAGGGCTGGCCGTGAACTTCCTGTCCGCGCGCTACCTGGTGTTCAGGACGCCTCGCCGCTGAGCCAAGGGCGCCTCAGTGCGCCGCCGACACCACCACGGGGATTTCGGTCGCGGGCGGCGTGTTGCGGCTGCGGCCGCAGCGCACGATGCCGTCGATCATCACCATGCCCACGCCCGGAATGTCGCCGAGCTGCACGCTCTCGAGCAGGCCTGGTGCGGGCGAATGCTGCGCGCGGTCCATGAAGACGAAGTCGGCGTCGCGGCCCACCTCGACCAGCCCGCAGTTGAGCTTGCGGATCTTCGCGGTGTTGCCGGTGGCAAAGCAGAACACCAGCTCGGCCGGGATGTTTGCAATGGACGACAGCATGGCCACCATGCGCAGGATGCCCAGCGGCTGCACGCCGGAGCCCGCGGGCCCGTCGGTGCCGAGGATCACGCGGTGCGGGCACTTGAGCTCGAGCGCGGCCTTGGCCGCGGCGATGGCCACCTTCTCGTTGCCGTTGTGCACGATCTCGATCGCGCGCGAGCTCTTCTCGCACAGCTCGCACACATGCGCCTCGGGCAGCGAGGTGTGGCCGCCGTTGATGTGGCCGATGATGTCGGCGTCGGCCTCCAGCACCACGTCCTTGTCGATCAGGCCCGAGCCCGGGATCGACGGGCCGCCCGTGTGGATCGTGCTCTGGATGCCGTACTTGCGCGCCCAGGCCACCATCTCCTTGGCCTCGTAGCCGGCCTTCACCGAGCCCAGGCCCACTTCGCCCAGCAGGCCCACGCCGGCGTCGGCGAGTTCCTTGAAGTCGCTCTCGACCATGCCCTTCTCGATCACCGGCGCGCCGGCCAGCACCTTCACGCCGCCGGGGCGGAAGTTGTCGAACGCGCGCTGCGCGGTGATGGCCAGCGCCTTCAGGCCCACGATGTCCTTGGGCCGGCCGGGCAGGTGCACCTCGCCGGCCGAGATCATGGTGGTGACGCCGCCGTGCATGGTCGAGTCGATCCAGCCGATCTGGCCCTGGCGCGGCGTCCAGTCGCCGAACACCGGGTGCACGTGGCTGTCGATCAGGCCGGGCGCGACGCAGGTCTTCTTCGCGTCGATGACGGTCTGCGCACCTTCGAGGTCGCAGTCCTTTTCCTTGCCGACTGCCACGATCAGGCCGTCGTTCACCACGATGGTGTCCGCGTCCAGGATGGGCTTGTCGATGTCGCCCGAGAGCAGCAGCCCTATGTTCTTGATGACGACCTTGCCCGACTTTGCGCCGGCTGCGATTTCTGCCATTTCGTGGTGTCCTCGTCGTGGGGTGGGGAGTTGTTCTCTTGTTCCTGGATGTCGTCCGCGCGCACGGTGCGCAGCACGGTCTCGATCACGAAGTCTTCCCAGTGCGTGATCGCCTCGGGCGACTCCAGCGGCTCGCCCAGGAAGGCCGTGAGCGTGTGCCGGTTCGAGGTGTAGAAGTAGCCGGTGGACGCGATCAGCAGATAGATGTCGCGCGCGTTCAGGTCGCGGCGGAACAGGCCCTGCGCCGCGCCGCTCGCCAGGATCTCGGCAATGATCGCCACCGCCCGCGACGAGTATTCGCGCGCCCTGAGCGACTTCGAGATGTGCCGGCCCTTGTGCAGGTTCTCGGTGTTCAGCAGCGTCACGAACTCGGGGTTCTTGCGGTAGTAGCCGAGCACGAAGCGGATGACCTCGGTGAGCGCCTCCACCGGCCGCGAGGCATCGAGCGCGATGGCGGCTTCGGCGTCGTCCATGCGCTTGTAGATGCCTTCGAGCACCGCGATGAAGAGGCCTTCCTTGCTGCCGAAGTAGTAGTAGATCATCCGGTCGTACGACTTGGCGGCCTTGGAGATCTTCTCCACGCTGCCGCCGTCGTAGCCGTATTTGGCGAACACCTTGGTCGCCGACTTCAGGATGCTGTCGCGCGTGGCCTGTGCCGCGGCCTCGCGCACGCCGGTGCGGCGCTGGGGCTTGGCGGCGGTGCGGCTGTCGGCCATCGTGCGCGCGGCTCGGCCTACTTTTCGGCGAAGGCGCGTTCGACCACGAAGTCGCCGGGCGTCGAGGTGTTGCCTTCCTTGAAGCCGCGCTTCTCCAGGATGTGCTTCAGGTCCACCAGCAGGCCCGGGCTGCCGCACAGCATCACGCGGTCTTCCACCGGGTTGAGCGGGGGCAGGCCGAGGTCGTCGGTGAGCTTGTTGGTCTCGATCAGGTCGGTGATGCGGCCCTGGTTGCGGAATTCCTCGCGCGTGACCGTCGGGTAGTAGAGCAGCTGCTTCTCGACCATCTCGCCCAGGAACTCGTGCTTGGGCAGGTGGTCGGTCACGAGGTCGTGGTAGGCCAGTTCGTCGACCTGGCGCACGCCATGCACCAGGATGACCTGCTCGAACTTCTCGTAGGTGTCCGGGTCGCGGATGATGCTCATGAACGGTGCGAGGCCCGTGCCCGTGCCGAACAGGTACAGGCGCTTGCCGGGCAGTGTGTAGTCGATCAGCAGCGTGCCGGTGGGCTTGCGGCCCACGATGATGGTGTCGCCGACCTGGATGTGCTGCAGCTTGGAGGTGAGCGGGCCTTCTTCCACCTTGATGCTCAGGAACTCGAGATGCTCCTCGTAGTTCGGGCTCACGATGCTGTAGGCGCGCAGCAGCGGCTTGTTGTTGACCTTCAGGCCGATCATCGTGAAATGGCCGTTGGAGAAGCGCAGCGCCGGGTCGCGCGTGGTGGTGAAGGTGAACAGGCGGTCGGTCCAGTGGTGGACGCTCAGGACGCGTTCTTCGCTGAAAGCACTCATACGGAACTCAAGAGTTGGTTGGAACAGTGGAAGGTGGCTGAGCCGGAACGCACGCTTGTGGGGCGTGCAGCCGCCGGCCGGCTGCGAACCCTCCATTGTCGTTGGTCGGAAAAACCCCGATGAACACCGCGAGAAAACACCATTGCAAGCATCGGGCCTGTTTGCTACATTGACCTCGAATGTAGTGAACGCAACATGAAAGTGTAGGGAATGCTACACAAATGGAAGGCGGCGCACAAGCGGGCAGGCGGCACGTTTGTTGCAACCCTCCGCTGACCGAGTTTCCCCGTGCCCGACCCGCATCACGCCCACGAGATCGCCCCGATGACAGAACACACCAAGACAGATGGCCTTCCCGGCATGGACATGCCGGTGGTGGCCGAAGCCGGCAGCGGCGCCTTCGGCAAGGCGCCCCCGCGCAACGAGAAGATGAGCAGCGCCAAGGTCGAATGCAACGCCTGCCCGGTGCTGTGCCAGATCTCCGACGGCCGCACCGGCGCCTGCGACCGCTATGCGAACAGGCAGGGCGTGCTGGTGCGCGTCGACCCGGTGCTGCTGCTGCGCCGCGAGATCGCGAGCGAGGCCCCGGTGCTGGTGCCCTTCGACCGCCCGGCTGCAGAGAAGCCCGAGGGCGGCGCGCCCGACTGGAGCGGCGACCTGCTGCACGCTGACGAAGTCTTCGTGACCGGCGTGGGCTCGTCCACCACCTATCCCGACTACAAGCCCGCTCCCTTCATCGTGGCCTCCAAAGCCCAGGGCGTCGACATGGTCACCGTCGTCACCGAAGGCATCTTCAGCTACTGCAGCTTCAAGGTGAAGATCGACACCGACCGCTTCCTCGGCTCCGAGCAGGCCAACGTGCGCTACAAGGGCGAGGTGGTCGGCCACGTGACCACGGCCGAGTACGGCTCGCAGATGCTGTCGCTGGGCGGCGTGCACCATCTCACCGGCGGCAGCAAGAAGGAAGGCCGCATGACGGCCGAGCTGATGCAGCTGCTGGGCAACAAGAAGGCCGTCGAATGCACCATCGACGGCGGTTCCACGCTCGTCATCCAGGCCGGAAAAGCACCCATCGTCAACGGCGTGGAGGAGCAGCGCATGCGCGTGGGCTGCGGCTCGGCGGCCGTGGGCATCTTCGCACGCCAGTTCGCGGGCGTGGCCGACGAGGTGGTGGTGGTCGACGACCACATCACCGGCGTGCTCACAGAGCACCAGGCGGGGCGCTGTCTCGACATGGCGCCTTCGGGCATCCAGATGCTGGGGCGCAAGTCCACGCCGGGGCGCTACTTCCAGGTGGCGAATCCGGGCAACGGCTGGGGTGGCACCGACATCGCCGATCCGCTCTCGATCATCGAGGGCTGGGAAGAGGGCGTGGCGCGGCCGGGCCTGCGCCTGTTGATGACATCGACCACCGGCGAGCATGCGCAGTGGTACGTGCTCGACGAGGCGCTGAAGCCTGTCGAACAGCCAATGCCCGCCGAGGTGCGCCGCATCGTCGAGCGCATCGGCGAGAACTGCGAACCTTCGCTGTGCACCGTGCTGTTCCTCGGTGGTGCGGGCGGGTCCTTGCGCGCCGGCGTCACCGAAAACCCGGTGCTGCTCACGCGGGCCATCAAGCGCGCGCTGGTCAACGTCACCTGCGGCGGCGCGCCGGCCTATGTGTGGCCCGGCGGCGGCATCACCGTGATGGCGGACGTCATGCGCATGCCCGACAACAGCTTTGGCACCGTGCCCACGCCGGCCATCGTGGCGCCCATCGAGTTCAGCATGCGGCGTGACGACTACCAGGCGCTCGGCGGCCACATGGAACACATCTTCTCGCTCGAGCAGGCGCTTTCGCGCGGCGCGTGGCAGGAAGACGGCGCACCGCTGGCGCGGCAGTGGGTCGTGATGGACGATGCCAATCCGTGGCCGCTTGGCCACCCACCCATGCTGGGTTGAGCGATGGCCATCTTTTCGTGTGCCGTGGCTGTTGCCCCTTCCCCCACCGGGGGAAGGCCGGGATGGGGGCGGGCAGAGCGCCCGACGATTGCACCGCGTGCCCCCACCCCGACCCTCCCTCGGAAGGGGAGGGAGAAACAAGGCGCCGTCCCCGCGCTCTTGCTGCCATGACCGCCCAACGTACCGCGCTCGACGCGAACCGCTGGCACTTCAACCACGGTCCGATCGACATCGTGGCCGAGGCGCATGGCGACCCCTACGCCGTCGCAGCCGCGCACGACGCGGCCTGGGCGCGCTTCGGCCATGTGCTGGACGAACTGGTGCGCGAGCTGCCGCTGCTGCGCGCGCCCGTGGCCGGCGGCGTGCGCCCGCGCGGCGTGGTCGGCGCGCGCATGTGGGATGCCTGCGCGGCGTTCTCGCCGATGTTCATCACGCCGATGGCGGCGGTGGCCGGATCGGTGGCGCAGGAGCTGATCGCGTTCTACGAGCGCACCGGCATCGAGCGCGCCTGGATCAACAACGGCGGCGACATCGCGCTGCACCTGGCGCCGGGCCATTCGGCGCGCGTGGGCGTCTATGCCGATCTCGCGCGCTTCGACTGGCGCGAGCGCGATACCGGCCTTCTCACCACCGACGGCCAGTTCGAGATCAGGGCCGAGCAGCCGGTGCGCGGCGTGGCCACCAGCGGCTGGCGCGGGCGCAGCTTCTCGCTGGGCATTGCCGACAGCGTGACGGTCCTGGCCGCCACCGCAGCGCAGGCCGATGCCGCCGCCACCGTGATTGCCAATGCCGTCGACGTGGACGATGCGGCCATCGGACGGCGCCCCGCCAGCGAATGCAAGGACGATAGCGACCTGGGCGACACCCTGGTCACGGTCGATGTGCCGCCACTGGCGCCCTCGCAAGTGAAAAGCGCGCTCGACACCGGCGCCGTATGCGCGAAGGTGCTGCAAAAAGGGGGGCTCGTCTGGGCCGCTCTGCTCGTTTGCCAGGGGCAGTGGCGACTTGTCGAACCCTTATGCTCGAAGTCGCTGCCCAGTGCACCGTCCGATGCAGTTGGTTCAGTATTTGCTTAACGAAAAGCAAGGTTCCTTTCCATGATCGATATACGCCGCGTCTTCACCCATGTCGAGCACATCCACCACGAGTTCGGACCGCGCGCCGCAACGCCGCTGGTGCGCGGTGCCATCGGCGCGGTGCTGACCAATCCCTTCGCAGGCCGCTACGAGCCCGACATCCTGCCCATGATGGCGCTGCTCGACCCGGTGGGTGTCGACATGGCGCACAAGCTGCACGCCGCCATGGACGTGCCGCTCGAACAGATCGCCACCTATGGCAAGGGCGCCATCGTCGGCGCCGCCGGCGAGCTCGAACACGGCGCGCTCTGGCATGTGCCCGGCGGCTATGCGATGCGCGAGCTGCTCGGCTGGAAGGGCGACCGCGCGGCCTACACCGCGGGCAAGGCCGAAGAGAAAACCGGCCAGCCAGGCAATGCGCTGTCCATCGTGCCCTCGACCAAGAAGGTCGGCCCGCCCGGCGCCGCGCTCGACGTGCCGCTCACCAACATCAACGCCAGCTACGTGCGCGGCCAGTTCGACGCCATCGAGGTGCGTGTGCCCGGCGCACCGGCAGCCGACGAGATCGTCTTCATCCTTGCAATGAGCACCGGCTACCGCGTGCATGCGCGCGTGGGCGGCCTGCTCGCGAAAGACATCAGCAAATGGGACGGCTTGCGCTGACCTGATGAACCAGAGACACGAAGAAGGAACACAACACATGACCGCCAACATCCGCAAGCTCGTCATCCAGGTCGACGAAACCCGCAAGGAAATGGGCCAGGACATCGTGCCCCCCACGCGCCGCGCCGTCGCCATCGCGGTGATCGAGAACCCCTACGCGGGCCGCTTCAGCGAGAACCTCGACGAGCTGATCGCCATCGGCGAAGAGCTGGGCGCGCTGCTCGGCCAGAAGGCGGTGAAGGCGCTCGGCATCGAGCCGGGCCAGGCGCAGAGCTACGGCAAGGCCGCGATCGTCGGCGAGAACGGCGAGCTCGAGCATGCCGCCGCCATCCTGCATCCCAAGCTCGGCGCGCCGCTGCGCGCGGCGGTTGAAAAGGGCGCCGCGCTCGTGCCTTCGGCCAAGAAGCGCGGCACGCTGGGCACCGCCATCGACGTGCCCCTCGGCCACAAGGATGCGGCCTTCGTGCGCAGCCACTTCGACGCCGTCGAGGCCCGCGTGTCCGACGCGCCGCGCGCCAACGAGATCGTGGTGGCCGTGGCCGTCACCGACAGCGGCCGTCCGCTGCCGCGCATCGGCGGGCTGCAGGCCAGCGAAATCAAGGGTGAAGACGGGCTGAGATGAGTACACCCCCAGTCTTCGCGCACTTCGTGTCGCGCGCGCCTTCCCCCTCGCCCGGGCAACACCAGCGGTCCGGCAAAGCCGGTTCCGCGGTGTTTCCCGCAAAGACCTCGTTTCTCGTCCCTTCAAGGAGTTTCCTCATGAACCCATTGCGTCACGTCTTCAGCGCCGCGGCCGTTGCCACGCTGGCCACCGCCCTCGTTCCTGCCCATGCCCAGGGCGTGATCAAGATCGGGGAGGTCAACAGCTACAAGGCCCAGCCCGCCTTCCTCGAGCCCTACAAGAAGGGCATGGAGCTGGCCGTGGAAGAGATCAACGCCAAGGGCGGCGTCAACGGCCGCAAGGTGGAGCTCATCACGCGCGACGACAACGCCAACCCCGGCGATGCGGTGCGCGTGGCCGAGGAGCTGGTGGCGCGCGAGAAGATCGACGTGCTCACCGGCACCTTCCTGTCGAACACCGGCCTGGCCGTGGCCGACTTCGCCAAGCAGAAGAAGATCTTCTTCCTGGCCGGCGAACCGCTGACCGACAAGATGACCTGGCAGGGCGGCAACGAATACACCTTCCGCCTGCGCCCCGGCACCTACATGCAGGCCGCGATGCTGGTGCCCGAAGCGGCCAAGCTCAAGAAGAAGCGCTGGGCCGTCGTCTACCCCAACTACGAATACGGCCAGTCGGCCGTGGCCGCGTTCAAGACGCTGCTGAAGGCGGCGCAGCCCGACGTCGAGTTCGTCGCCGAACAGGCGCCGCCGCTCGGCAAGGTCGATGCGGGTGCCGTGGTGCAGGCGCTGGCCGATGCCAAGCCCGATGCGGTCTTCAACGTGCTGTTCGGCGCCGACCTTTCCAAGTTCGTGCGCGAAGGCAACACCCGCGGCCTCTTCAAGGATCGCACGGTGGTGAGCGTTCTGACCGGCGAGCCCGAGTACCTCGACCCGCTCAAGGACGAAACGCCCAACGGCTGGATCGTGACCGGCTATCCCTGGTACGGCATCCAGACGCCCGAGCACAAGGCCTTCTTCCTCGCCTACCACGCCAAGTACAAGGACTACCCGCGCCTCGGTTCGGTGGTGGGCTACAGCATGATCAAGTCGGTGGCGGCCGGTATCGACAAGGCCAGGAGCACCGAGACGCCGAAGCTCGTCGCCGCCTTCAAGGGCCTGCAGGTCGACACGCCGTTCGGCAAGATCAGCTACCGCGCCGAAGACCACCAGTCGACCATGGGCGCCTTCGTCGGCAAGACGAAGAACGAGAACGGCAAGGGCGTGATGGTCGACTACACCTACTTCGACGGCGCCAAGTTCCAGCCGAGCGCCGCCGACGTCAAGAAGTCCCGCGCTGCCGACTGACCTTTTTCTTCCCGGAACGCTTGCACCCATGAGCCTCTCGTCCCTGCTGCTTCAGTTCCTCACCGGGCTGTCGTCGGCTTCGTCGCTGTTCCTCGTGGGGGCCGGCCTTTCGTTGATCTTCGGCGTCACGCGCATCGTCAACTTTGCGCATGGCTCCTTCTTCATGGTGGGCATCTACCTTGCCTACACACTGGTCGAGAAGCTCGGCACGCTCGGCTTCTGGCCGGCCGTGCTGATCGCCGCCCTCGCGGTGGGCGTGATCGGTGCGCTGATCGAGATGGTGCTGCTGCGCCGCATCTACAAGTCGCCCGAGCTGTTCCAGCTGCTGGCCACTTTTGCACTGGTGCTCGTCATCAAGGATGCGGTGCTCTATTTCTGGGGGCCGGACGAATTGCTCGGCCCGCGCGCGCCGGGCCTGTCGGGCTCGGTCGACATCCTGGGCCGCCAGTTTCCGACCTACGACCTGTTCCTGATCGTCGTCGGTCCGGTGGTGCTCGGCCTCATGTGGCTGCTGCTCACGCGCACCCGCTGGGGCACGCTGGTGCGCGCCGCCACGCAAGACCGCGAGATGGTCAGCGCACTGGGCGTGAACCAGGCCTGGCTGTTCACGGCCGTGTTCGCACTGGGCGCCACGCTCGCGGCGCTGGGCGGTGCGCTGCAGCTGCCGCGCGAGCCGGCCACGCTCGCGATGGACCTCAACACCATCGGCGCGGCCTTCGTGGTGGTGGTGGTGGGCGGCATGGGCTCGATTCCTGGCGCGTACGTGGCAGCGCTGCTGCTGTCCGAAATCAAGGCGGTCTGCATCTGGCTTGGCGTGGTCGAGATCTTCGGCTACAGCGTGTCGTTCTCCAAGCTCACGCTGGTGGTCGACTTCATCGTGATGGCCATCGTGCTGGTGTGGCGTCCCTGGGGCCTGCTCGGCCGCCCGCAGGCGCCCAGCCGCTACGTGGGCATGCAGGAAGAGCCGCTGCGGCGCGCGAGCAAGGGCTACCTGTGGCTCGTCGCCGCGCTCGGGCTCGCGCTCATGGCGATGCCGCTGCTGACTGCCGATTCGCCCTACACCACGGTGCTGATGATCGACCTGCTGATCGCGGCGCTGTTCGCGGCCAGCCTGCACTTCATCATGGGCCCGGCTGGCATGCATTCGTTCGGCCACGCGGCCTACTTCGGGCTGGGGGCCTACGGTGCCGCACTGCTGGTTCGCGCAAGCGGCATGCCGATGGAGCTCGCGCTCGTCGTCGCACCGCTGGTGGCCGCCATCGGGGCTTTTGTCTACGGCTGGTTCGCGGTGCGGCTCTCGGGCGTGTACCTGGCGATGCTCACGCTGGCCTTTGCACAGATCACCTGGGCCGTGGTCTACCAGTGGGATTCGTTCACCGGCGGCAGCAACGGGCTCACCGGTGTGTGGCCTTCGGAGTGGCTGTCGGACAAGCGCACTTATTACTGGCTCACGCTGGTGTTGGTTGCCGCGGGCATCCTGATGCTGCGCCGCGTGCTGTTCTCGCCGTTCGGCTATGCCTTGCGCGCGGGCCGCGATTCGGTGCTGCGGGCCGATGCGATCGGCATCGACGTCAAGCGCATGCAATGGACGGCCTTTGTCATCGCTGGAGCGGCGGCTGGATTGGCCGGAGCGCTCTATGCTTTTTCGAAGGGCAGCATTTCGCCTGAAAGCCTGAGCGTCGACAAGTCGGTCGATGGGCTGGTGATGGTGCTGCTTGGCGGTATCCAGACGCTGGCGGGGCCGGTGGTGGGGGCTGTGACTTTCAGCTGGCTGCATGACACGGTGGCGCGCAATACCGACTATTGGCGGGCGACGCTGGGGGCGATCATCCTGCTGTTGGTGTTGCTGTTTCCGCAGGGGATTGCGGGGTTTGCGAAGCAGTTGAGCGATCGCTTGCTGCGCGGGCGCCGGCGTCCGGAAGTGGATGTTGCTTTGAAGGAGAAGCGGACGTGAGGGGCGGTTGTCTTTCGTCGTTCAGGGGTCTTCTTGGTTCCCGAGACCCGGCCCCGGGAAGCAACCGCCCCGCAGCAACAAAAAAGCCCTCACCCCAACCCTCTCCCACAGAGAGAGGGAGTAAAGCCAAATGACCCTCCTCAAAGTAGACAACCTGGGCAAGTCCTTCGGCGGCGTCAAAGCCGTCGACGGCATCAGCTTCGAGCTGAAGGCCGGCGAGCTGCTGGCCCTCATCGGCCCGAACGGCGCCGGCAAGTCCACCACCTTCAACATGGTGAACGGCCAGCTCGGGGCCGACCAGGGTTCGATCGTGTTCGACGGCCACGAACTCGTGGGCCAGAAGCCGCGCGAGATCTGGCGCAAGGGCGTGGGCCGCACCTTCCAGATCGCCGAAACCTTTGCGTCGCTCACCGTCGCCGAGAACGTGCAGATGGCCATGCTCTCGCACGACGGCAAGCTGTTCTCGATGTGGCGCCGCGCGGCGGACCACAAGCGCGACGAGGCGCTGGCGCTGCTCGACCAGGTCGGCATGAAGGCACAGGCCGACCGGCCCTGCAGCGAGCTCGCCTATGGCGACGTCAAGCGCGTCGAGCTCGCGATCGCGATGGCCAATGCGCCCAAGCTGCTGCTGATGGACGAGCCCACCGCCGGCATGGCGCCGAAGGAGCGCAACTCGCTCATGGCGCTGACCAAGGAACTGGTGGTCCAGCGCGGCCTGGCCGTGCTGTTCACCGAGCACAGCATGGACGTGGTGTTCGCCTACGCCGACCGCATGATCGTGCTGGCCCGCGGCCGCCTGATCGCGCAGGGCAAGCCGCTCGAGATCCGCGACCATCCGAAGGTGCAGGAGGTGTACTTCGGCAGCGGCAAGACCTTCGAGAAGATTGCAGAGAAAGCCGCCGAAGTGAACGCGGCAGTGGGAGCCATCGGATGAGCACGCACGAAACACTGTTGAAGGCGAATTCGCTGTGCGCCTGGTATGGCGCCGCGCAAATCCTCTACGACGTCGACCTCGAAGTGCGCCGCGGTGAGGTCGTCGCGCTCATGGGCCGCAACGGCGCGGGCAAGTCGACCACGCTCAAGACGCTGATCGGCATGCTGGCCAAGCGCAAGGGCAGCGTCAGCTTCCTCGGCCACGACATCTCGAAGAGCGAACCTCATCACGCAGCGAAGCTCGGCCTCGGCTTCGTGCCCGAAGACCGCCGCGTGTTCACCGATCTCACGGTGATGGAGAACCTCGAAGTCGGCAAGCAGTCGTCACGCCGCTGGGCCGATGGCAGCGAGGCGCCGCTGTGGACGCCCGAACGGCTGTTCAAGCTCTTCCCCAACCTGGGCGAAATGCCCGACCGCCCGGGCGGCCGCATGAGCGGCGGCGAGCAGCAGATGCTCACCGTGGCGCGCACGCTCATGGGCAACCCCTACCTGGTGCTGCTCGACGAGCCCTCCGAAGGCGTGGCGCCGGTCATCGTCGAGCAGATGGCCAACATGATCCTGGAACTCAAGGCGCAGGGCGTGAGCATCCTGCTGTCGGAGCAGAACATGCACTTCGCCGAGCTGGTGTCCGACCGCGCCTACGTGCTCGAGAAGGGCCAGATCCGCTACCACGCCACCATGGCAGAGCTCGCGGCCAACGAAGAGGTGCGCCGCGCCTACCTGAGCGTCTAGCCGCACCTGCGCGGCTGCTTTTTCTTCTCATCAACCACCGGAGCACACGCCATGCACGACTCGCACCGCAGATCCCTTCTGAAGTCCACGGCCGCACTGGGCCTGCTGGGCGCGGCCGGGACGCTGTTCGCGGCCCCGAAGCTCAAGCCGAACGACAAGTCCGCGCTGATCGTGATCGATGTGCAGAACTGCTTCGTCGACGGCGGCACACTGCCCGTCAAGGGCGGCGCCGAGGTGGTGCCGGTGATCAACAAGCTGGCCGATTCGTTCGAGAACATCGTGGTCACGCAGGACTGGCACACGCAGGGCCATGCGTCGTTCGCGAGCGCGCATCCGGGGCAGAAGCCGTTCAGCAGCATCAAGCTCTCGTACGGCAACCAGGTGCTCTGGCCCGACCACTGCGTGCAGGGCACCGACGACGCGGCGCTGCACAAGGACCTGAAGCTGCCGACCGCGCAGATCATCATCCGAAAGGGCTTCCACAAGGGCGTCGACAGCTACTCCGCCTTCGAGGAGGCCGACCGCAAGACCGCCACCGGCCTGGGCGGCTATCTCAAGCAGCGCGGCATCAAGACGGTCTATGTGGCCGGGCTGGCCACCGATTTCTGCGTGGCCTGGACCGCGCTCGATGCGCGCAAGGCCGGCTTCGAGGTCTACGTGATCGAGGACGCCACGCGCGCCATCGACCTCAACGGCTCGCTCGCCGCGGCATGGAAGCAGATGGCGGCCAAGGGCGTCAAGCGCATCCAGTCCGCCGACATCCAGACGGCCTGAGCAGACCCGCGCCGCATTCACATCCGCCCGGCAACAGCGACAACAACGAGCTCGACAACGCATGACGATTCCGATTTCAAGGCGCGCCCTGGTGGCGGGCGGCGCAGCCCTGGCACTGGGCCCGGGCCTTCTGCGTTCGGCGCGCGCCGACAACGGCGTGACCGACGGCCTCATCCGCATCGGCCAGTCGGCCGTGTTCAGCGGCCCGGCCAAGGACTTCGGCATCGACTACCGCGCGGGCATCAGGCTGTACTTCGACCGCATCAACAAGTCGGGCGGCGTCAACGGCCGCAAGCTCGAGCTCGTCAGCTACGACGATGCCTACGACCCCGCGAAGACGGCCGCCAACACCGCGAAGCTGATCGACGAGGACAAGGTGTTCGCGCTCGCAGGCTTCGTCGCCACCGGCAACCTCGCGGCCGCGATGCCGCTGGCCGAGAAGGCCGGCGTGCCCATGTTCGCGCCGCTGGTGGGCACCACCTCGTTCCGCACCAGGGTCAACCGCCTGCTGTTCCACGTGCGCGCGGGCTACGACCTCGAGCTGCGCAAGATCATCAGCCATCTCTCGACCCTCAGCCTCTCGTCGATTGCGGTGGTCTACCAGGACAGCGCCTTCGGCAAGTCGAACCTCGCCACCTGCGAGCAGCTGGCTGCCGACTACAAGGTGCAGGTCGTGAAGACGCTGCCGCTCGCGATTGCCGCGGAAGACGCCAAACAGGTCGTCGCCAGCCTGGCCGATGCCAAGCCCGGCGCGGTATTGATGATCATGGCCGGACGCATGGTCGAGGTGTTCATGCGCGACTACCGCGCGAACGGCGGGGCGGCGCCGCTCTATACGCTGTCGGTCGGCATCACCGACGCGGCCGGTTCCGCCAAGCGGCTCGAAGGCAAGCTCGCGGGGCTGGTCACGGCCAGCATCGTGCCGCCGCCGCAGGCCGTGCGCGTGCCCATCGTGGCCGACTACCAGCGCGACCGTGCCGAGTTCGGCGAGAAGATCGACAGCTACACCACGCTCGAAGGCTATATCGCATCGCGCGTGATGGTCGAAGGCCTGCGCCGCGCGGGCAAGGCGCTCACGCGCGACAGCTTCATCGCCGGGCTCGAAGGCATCGGCAGCGCGCGCTTCGGCGATTTCCCGGTCGAGTACGGCGCGAAGAACCACAACGGCTCGACCTTCGTGGACCTGGAGATGTACACCCGTGACGGCCAGTTGCGGCGCTGAGCCGCTGCTGCACCTGCAGGTCAACGGCAGGGCCTGTTCGATCGAAGGCGTGCCGCGCGCGGCCACGCTGCTGCACCTGCTGCGCAACGACCTCGGCCTGAACGGGCCCAAGTACGGCTGCGGACTGGGGCAGTGCGGCGCCTGCACGGTGCACGTCGACGGCGTGGCGGCGCGTGCCTGCGTGATTCCCGCGCATGGCGTGGCGGGCCGCGCGATCACCACGCTCGAAGGCCTCGGCACGCGTGGGCGCTGGCATCCCGTGCAGGCCGCCTTCGAAGACGCGCAGGCCGCGCAGTGCGGCTACTGCCTGAACGGCATGGTGATGCAGGCCGCAGCGCTGCTTGCGCGCGACCCGCAGGCAAGCGAGGCGCGCATCCGCAGCGAACTCTCGGGCAACCTGTGCCGGTGCGGTACGCACATTGAAATACTGGACGCGGTGCAGCGCGCGGCGGTGCGCATGCGCGCGGAGCAAGAGCCATGACGCGCCGCGCCGATCTGCCGCGGACCCGCGCGGAGTTTCTCTCGGCCGACGGCGTGCTGCTGGTCGTGCGCGAGACGCCGCCAGCGCCGGCGCCCGCCAACGGGCAGCCCGCGGCCGTGGCGGGCAACCCGCTCGAAGGCGACGAGATCCTGCTCGCCGTCTGGGACGACGGCAGCGCCTCGGCGCTCAACGGCCACGTCGACCTCGGCACCGGCATCCAGACCGCGCTCGCGCAGATCGTGGCCGAGGAACTCGAACTCGGCATGCCCTGCGTGCGCATGATGCTCGGCGACACCGCGCGCGCGCCCAACCAGGGCGCGACGATCGCGAGCGCCTCGATCCAGATCCATGCGCAACCGTTGCGCCTGGCCGCCGCGCAGGCGCGCGCGTGGCTGCTTGCGCGCGCGGCCGAGCGGCTCGGCGTGGCTGCCGGCGCACTGCAGGTGCGCAATGGGGTGGTGCGGGTGGCCGAGGCGCCGGACCGCCGCATCCACTACGCCGAGCTGGTCGCGGGGCAACGCACTGTGCTGCGGCTCGATCCGGGCGCGCAGCCCAAGGACCCGGCCGACTACCGCATCGTCGGCACGCGCCAGGCCCGCGTGGACATTCCTGCCAAGCTCGCGGGCGACCTCGTGTTCGTGCACGACATGCGCGTGCCCGGCATGCTGCACGGCCGCGTGGTGCGCCCGCCGTATGCGGGTGCGGACCATGGCGAGTTCATCGGCAACACGCTCGAGTCGGTGGACGAATCGTCGATCGCGCACATCCCCGGCGTTCGCGCGGTGGTCGTGATCCGCGACTTCGTCGGCATCGTGGCCGAGCGCGAGGAGCACGCCGAGCAGGCGCTGCGCGAATTGCGCGTCACGTGGAAGCCCTGGCCCGGCATGCCCGACCTGTCCGACCTCGCGCAGGCCCTGCGCGACAACCCGTCGACGCAGCGCCTGCTGGTCGATGAAGGCGATGTCGACGGCGCCATCGCCGCGGCCGCGCAGCCGATGCATCGCACCTACGTGTGGCCGTACCAGATGCACGCGTCCATCGGGCCGTCGTGTGCGCTGGCAGAGTGGCAGCCGGCCGATGGCAGCGGGATGCGGCTGCGTTGCTGGGCCGGCTCGCAGAATCCGCATGTGCTGCGCGCCGATCTCGCAAAGCTCATGGGCCTGGACGACGTGCAGGTCGACGTCATCCGCATGGAAGCTGCGGGCTGCTACGGCCGCAACGGCGCCGACGACGTGGCGGCCGATGCGGCACTGCTCGCGCGCGCCGTGGGCGCGCCGGTGCGCGTGCAGCTCACGCGCGAGCAGGAGCATGCCTGGGAGCCCAAGGGCGCCGCGCAGCTCATGGAAGTGGATGGCGGGCTCATGGCCGATGGTCGCATCGCCGCCTACGACTACGAAACTTCGTACCCCTCCAACGGCGCGCCCACGCTCGCGCTGCTGCTCACGCGCACCATCGAGCCGGTGGCGCAGGCCTTCGAGATGGGCGACCGCACGGCGCGTCCGCCCTACAGCGTCGACAACCTGCGCGTGAAGGTCAACGACATGGCGCCGATCGTGCGCGCTTCCTGGCTGCGCGGCGTGTCGGCGCTGCCGAGCTCCTTTGCGCACGAGTCGTACATCGACGAGCTGGCCACCGCGGCCGGCGTCGATCCGGTGCAGTTCCGCCTGCGCCACCTGAACGATCCGCGCGCGGTCGAACTGGTGCAGGCCACCGCGCAGAAGGCCGGCTGGCGCATGCGCACCGGGCCGCAGGAAAACGCCGACGGCGGGCTGGGTATGGGCGGCGACGTTCTCTTCGGCCAGGGCTTTGCCTACGCGCGCTACATCCACAGCAAGTGGCCGGGCTTCGGCGCCGCATGGGCCGCATGGGTGGCGGACGTCGAGGTCAACCGCAAGACCGGCGAGGTGCATGTGCGCCGCGTGGTGGTGGGACACGACGCGGGGCTGCTGGTCAACCCCGCGGGCGTCGAGCACCAGGTGCACGGCAACGTGATCCAGACCACGAGCCGCGCGCTCAGAGAAGAGGTGCAGTTCGCGCCGCAGCAGGGCACGGCAACGACCGGTGCGCAGTTGCCCGGCGTGCTGCCCTCGGGCGTGGTCGCGAGCCGCGAGTGGGGCAGCTACCCGATCATCAATTTCCGCGACGTGCCGGTGATCGAGATCATGCACATGCCGCGGCCCGGCGAACCGTCGCTCGGCGCGGGCGAGTCGTCGTCGGTGCCGGGCACGGCGGCGATCGCGAATGCGATCTTCGATGCGACGGGCGTGCGCTTCCGCGAGCCGCCGTTCACGCCGGAGAAGGTGCTGGCCGCGTTGAATCCGGGGTTGCTCCCTCCCCTTTCGGGGGAGGGCGGGGGTGGGGGCGAGCGGCGTTCGAATGGTGACGCTGCCATGCCCCCATCCCAACCTTCCCCCGGAAGGGGAAGGAGCAACACGGCCTGGCCTCGGCGCAAAGGCCTCTGGGCCACCGCCTCTGCCCTCGCCATCGGCGGCATCGGCCTCATCGCCGGCCTGCTCGGCTGGCGCTCCGCCATTGCCCCGGTTTCGCTCACTGCCCCGGTGTACAGCGAGGCCACCATCGAGCGCGGCCGCGTGCTTGCCGCGCTCGGCGACTGCGCCGTGTGCCATACCGCACCGGGCGGCGCGCCCAACGCCGGCGGCCGCGCGATGCAGACGCCCTTCGGCACGCTCTACACCACCAACCTCACGCCCGATGCCGACACGGGCCTGGGCCGCTGGTCGTTCAGCGCCTTCCAGCGCGCGATGCGCGAGGGCGTCTCGCGCGACGGCCACCACCTGTATCCGGCGTTTCCATACACCGCCTTCGCCAGGACCAGCGACGACGACCTGCAGGCGCTCTACGCCTACTTCATGTCGATGCCCGCGGTGCGCGCCGAGACGCCGAAGGCCGAACTGAAGTTTCCATTCAGCATGCGGCCGCTGATGGCCGGATGGAACGCACTTTTCCACGACCCCGCGCCCCTGCAGCCCGTCGCCACGCAAAGCGCCGAGTGGAACCGCGGCGCCTACCTCGTCAACGGCCTGGGCCATTGCGGCGCCTGCCATACGCCGCGCAACGCGCTAGGCGCGGAGCAGGGCGGCAGCGCGTTCCTCTCGGGCGCGATGGTCGATGGCTGGGAGGCGCCGGCGCTCACGCAGCGCTCCAAATCCGCCGTGCCCTGGGATGCCGACGAGCTCTACCGCTACCTGCGCCAGGGCCACACGCAGCGCCATGGCATCGCGGGCGGCCCGATGGCCGAGGTGGTGCGCGAACTTGCGCAGGTGTCCGATGCCGACGTGCGCGCCATGGCCACCTATCTCGCCTCGTTCAATCCGGCGTCCGCGGCCGAGCCGCAGGCCGTGGCGCAGCAGGTGGTCGACAACGCGGCACGCACGCAGGATCGGCTGCTCGGTCCCGCGCAGCGCATGTTCGACAGCGCCTGCGCGTCGTGCCACCACGACGGCGACGGCCCCACGCTGCTCGGCGTGAACACGCCGCTCGCGCTCAACGGCAATCTCACGAGCGCGCGGCCCGACAACCTGCTGCGCACCATCCTCGATGGCGTGCGCGAGCCCGCGAGCCGCGACATCGGCTTCATGCCGGCCTTCCGCGACGCGCTCGACGACCGGCAGATCGCCGAACTCGCGGGCTACATGCGCGCGCGCTTCGCACCGCAGGAGCCGGCGTGGAAGAACCTGTCGGCCGAAGTGGCACGCGTGCGCGCCGCGCGCGGCCACGGCGCCGAGTAAGCCGCCTTCCGCTTGCGCAGCGGCAGGGAACACATTCATTCAGAATGTCCGCTCCAAGAACCCAACCCAAGTGCCTCCGGAGACAACATGCCCCTGAATCTTTCCACCGCCGCCAGCCTTCCCCGCGATGCAGAGCGCGCCACGCTCGTCGGGCGCATCTGGCAGCCCGGCGTGGGCCCCGTACTCGTGGCGGTGCACGAGGGCGGGCTGCACGATCTCTCGCGGCTCGCGCCCACGATGAGCGACCTGCTCGAGGCGAAGGAGCCGCCCGCCGACGCGGTGCGGCGCGCACTGCGCAGCGGCCAGGCTCCGCGCGTCGCCTCGCTGGCCGAGGCCATCGCCAACAGCGACGCCACCGCGCGCGACGAAGCCAAGCCCTGGCTGCTCGCACCCTGCGACCTGCAGGCCATCAAGGCCAGCGGCGTGACCTTCGTCGAAAGCCTGCTCGAGCGCGTGATCGAAGAGCAGGCGCGCGGCGATGCCTCGCGCGCCGAGGCCACGCGCGCGGCACTCAGCGGCGTGCTCGGCGACAACCTCGCGGGCATCGTGCCGGGCTCGGCCGAGGCCGCGAAGGTCAAGGAGGTGCTGATCTCGCAGGGCGCATGGTCGCAGTACCTCGAGGTCGGCATCGGGCCCGACGCGGAGATCTTCACCAAGGCGCCGGTCCTCTCGGCCGTGGGCATGGGCGCCGACGTGGGCATCCATGCCGCATCCGTGTGGAACAACCCCGAGCCCGAGGTCGTGCTCGCGGTCAACAGCCGCGGCGAGACGCTGGGCGCCGCGCTCGGCAACGACGTCAACCTGCGCGACTTCGAAGGCCGCAGCGCGCTGCTGCTCGGCAAGGCCAAGGACAACAACGCCTCCTGTGCGATCGGTCCTTTCATCCGCCTGTTCGATGCGCACTTCGGCATCGACGACGTGCGCCGCATCACGGTGGCGCTCGAAGTGAAAGGCCCCGAAGGCTTCACGCTCGAAGGCTCGAGCTCGCTCGCGAAGATCAGCCGCGATCCGCTCGACCTCGTCTCGCAGGCGGTCGGCGCGCACCACGACTATCCCGACGGCTTCATGTTGTTCCTGGGCACCATGTTTGCGCCGACACAAGACCGTCATGGTCCTGGGCAAGGATTCACCCATGTCGTCGGCGATCGCGTGAGCATTGCCGCGCCGGAACTCGGCGCCCTCGTGAACCGCGTGGTCCATTCGGACCAGGCACCACGGTGGACTTTCGGGTTAAGTGCGCTGATGCGGAATCTGGCTGCGCGCGGATTGCTGTAAACGTTCTTTCTACGCTTTAAAAGGAGTTGTACTCCTTTGTGATTCATAGCCGGCACGTAGCAAACTGTTGCTGTTGACCGCGTCTCGCGTTCCCCTCAAGATAACCGGTCTTGAAAATGGATAACACGGGAGATGGGGTTGCCACCGAGCGAGATCGAACTACTGCAGTCGCCTGTTGAAGGCCCGCTTCCTTGCGGTGAAGACCTCGAATACGACCCCGAGTTCATGGCGTTGCAGCAAGCTGCAACGGGAAAGCGGGAGCAGCAGTTCGGCTCGACCATCATTCCGGCCGAGCCGCCCGACTGGGCCCGTGTCGAGCGCATCGCCAAGCAGCTGTGCCAGCGCACGCTCGACGTGCGCGTGCTGGTCCTGTTGACGCTGGCATGGACCGAGAGCCGGGGACTGCCGGGCTACGTCGATGGCTTGCGCGTGGTGGACGGCATCCTGCAAAAGTTCTGGAACGACGTGCATCCGCGCGTCGTCGATGGTGATTTCGAAGACCCGCTGCCGCGCATGAATGCGCTGGCTGCATTGGCCGAAGCCGAGGGACTCGGACGCAGCGTGCGCGATGCGCGGCTGCTCGAGGATGCCGGCGCGTCGATGAGCCTGCGGCAGGTCGAGGCCCTGCTCGACTCGAGCAAGGCCGACCAGATCGATTACCCGGGCGGCATCGGCCGGCTGCGGGAGGTGGCGCGCCGCGCGCAGGAGAAGGCGGCGCCCGCGGTGATGGCATTGCATGCAGCACTGGAGCTGCTGCGGCGCATCCGGGAGACTTCGGAGCGGGCCCTGGGACAGAGCTGGGCGCCCGATTTTTCCCGGCTCGAACGCTCGCTTCGCACCGTGGTCCAGCTGCTGCCCGAGCAGGCCCAGCCGGAACCGGCCGAAGCGTCGCAGGCGGCCGTGCAAGGCAATGGATCGGCGCAGGCCGCACCTTCGGCGCAGGGCGCTGCGGCCACGGGCAATGGCGCCTCCGGCGCGCGTGCGGCAAGCATTAAAGATATTGAAATATCGACTCGTGATGATGTGCAGGTCTTGTTGGAAAAGGCGTGCCAGTACATGGAACGCACCGAGCCCAGCCATCCGGCCCCCATGCTCATCCGCAGAGCGCAAAGGCTGCTGGACCTCAACTTTTTCCAGATCATCGAAGAACTCGTTCCCGAGGGCCTGCAGAAGATCGAAAGCCTGGCCGGCCGTTCGCTGAGCGGCGGGGCCGCAGCGGAATGAGCGGCCGGCGCAATCACCGGGAAACAGGCCGCCGGGGCTCGACCCATACGAATACGCATTGAGATTCAAGAGGAAGCTTTATGGCAGACAACCGTGTCAGAAACAGTGGTCAGAAGTTCATCGCGCGCAACCGGGCACCCCGCGTGCAGATCGAGTACGACGTCGAGATCTACGGCAGCGAGCGCAAGATCCAGCTGCCCTTCGTGATGGGCGTGATCGCCGATCTCGCAGGCAAGCAGGTCGACCCGATGCCCGACCTCGCCGAGCGCGACTTCATGGCGGTGGACATCGACAACTTCGACGACCGCATGAAGGCCATCAAGCCGCGCGTGGCCTTCCAGGTGCCCAACACCCTCACGGGCGAAGGACAGATGAACGTCGACATCACCTTCGACAGCATGGACGACTTCTCGCCCGCGCGCATCGCCCGCCAGGTGGGCGCGCTGCAGCATCTGCTCGAAGCGCGCACCGAGCTTTCCAACCTGCTGTCCTACATGGACGGCAAGAACGGTGCCGAGCAGCTGATCGCCCAGGCGCTGCAGAACCCGGAGCTGCTCAAGTCGCTCGCATCCGCACCCAATCCCGCCGTTGCCAAGGCGATCGAGGCCGCGAACGAAAAGTCGGGCAACCCCGGCACCACACCTTCCGAGTAAGCCGACAGGATCTCCATCATGAGCACCGCACCCAAACAGACAGCGCGCGGACAGGCCGCCACCATCGAAGCGCTCGAGCCGAACGAGTTCTCCGACCTTCTGCAGCGCGAATTCAAGCCCAAGACCGACCAGGCGCGCGAGGCGGTGCAAAGCGCCGTCAAGACGCTGGCGGTGCAGGCGCTTGAGAGCACCGTCACCATCTCGAACGATGCCTACCGCACCGTGCAGGCGATCATCACCGAGATCGACCGCAAGCTCTCCGAGCAGATCAACCAGATCCTGCACCACGAAGACTTCCAGCAGCTCGAAGGCGCATGGCGCGGCCTGCACTACCTGGTCAACAACACCGAGACCGACGAGCAGCTCAAGATCCGCGTGATGTGCGCCTCCAAGCGCGAAGTGGCGCGCTCGCTCAAGCGCCACAAGGGCATCGGCTGGGACCAGAGCCCGCTGTTCAAGAAGATCTACGAGGCCGAGTACGGCCAGTTCGGCGGCGAGCCCTTCGGCGCGCTGATCGGCGACTTCCATTTCGACCACAGCCCGCCCGACGTCGAGATGCTCGGCGAAATGGCCAAGATCGCCGCAGCCGCGCACTGCCCCTTCATTGCCGGCGCATCGCCCACCGTGATGCAGATGGACTCGTGGCAGGAACTGTCGAACCCGCGCGACCTCACCAAGATCTTCCAGAACACCGAGCACACCGCCTGGCGGTCGCTGCGCGAGTCGGAAGACGCGCGCTACATCGGCCTGGCCATGCCGCGCTTCCTGGCGCGCCTGCCCTACGGCGCGCGCACCAACCCGGTCGACGAGTTCGAGTTCGAGGAAGAAACCGACTCGGCGCTGCACAACCGCTACACCTGGGCCAACTCGGCCTATGCGATGGGCGTGAACATCAACCGCTCGTTCAAGCAGTTCGGCTGGTGCACGTCGATCCGCGGCGTGGAATCGGGCGGCGCGGTCGAGAACCTGCCCACCCACACCTTCCCGACGGACGACGGCGGCGTGGACATGAAGTGCCCGACCGAGATCGCCATCAGCGACCGGCGCGAGGCCGAACTCGCCAAGAACGGCTTCATGCCGCTGGTGCACCGCAAGAACTCCGACTTCGCGGCCTTCATCGGTGCGCAGTCGCTGCAGCAGCCGGCCGAGTACTACGACGCCGATGCCACGGCCAATGCCAACCTGGCGGCGCGCCTGCCGTACCTGTTCGCATGCTGCCGCTTCGCGCACTACCTGAAGTGCATCGTGCGCGACAAGATCGGTTCATTCCGCGAGCGCGAGGACATGGAGCGCTGGCTCAACGACTGGATCATGAACTACGTGGACGGCAGCCCGGGCACGTCGTCCCAGGATACGAAGGCAATGAAGCCGCTGGCGGCGGCCGAAGTCCAGGTGGAAGCCATCGAGGACAACCCGGGCTACTACGCCGCCAAGTTTTTTCTCCGGCCGCACTATCAGCTCGAAGGGCTGACGGTGTCATTGCGGCTGGTTTCGAAGCTGCCATCCAACAAGAAGGACAGCAGCTAGTTCAACGGTGTCCCGCAATCGGGCATATATATAACTCTGGGGGTTAATCATGGCAGTAGACATGTTCATGCGCGTCGAGGGCGCGAACGGCGAATCCAAGGACTCGAACCACAAGGACTGGACGGATATCAAGTCGTTCGCATGGGGAGCAACGCAGCCTGGCAACATGGTCAGC